>JAWOHC010000328.1:0-5056 GCA_046496275.1 Gillisia sp. | reverse complement strand
TCATTATCTTCTACAGTAGAATTAAGCACATTAAAATTGGACGCATCAAACTGAAGATTGAATTTAGGATTTAACAAGGTTTCCATCAATACCTCCCCGTTAACCACAAAGGAATTATTTTTGGTATCCCCTATTTTGAAGTCATCAAAATAGAATCCTTTAGTATCAACCTTCAGGATTTCATTTTCAATTTTAAATGGCGCATTAAGGGTGGTAACCGTAAAAGCTACATTGTTGAACTGGAAATCCCCGTCATAAACAGGCTTTTTAAGAGTGCCGTTTAGTTTCATTTGTCCGGTAATACTTCCGCTGCTGGTATTGATGGCTCCATTAGAGAATCCTTCAAGCGCTACCATTTTTAGATCATGGAGCAGAAGCTCCATGTCTATTTGTGCACCGGTTTCGGCCGCAATATAGCTTCCTGTAAGATCAAGGTCTGCATCTCCTCCTTTTATAGAGAGATCAAAATTGTAATTCTGGCCTCCTTCGGCTACTGCGTCAAGGCTTAATACTCCCAGGGGAACTTCCAGTACCTTTAAATCCTGGATTTGCAAATCGGCCAGAAGTCCCGTACTGGAAAAAGGTTCTTCAATAATAAAATTACCGTTCAGGCTTCCTGAGGCAAAGTTTTTTTCCGGATTCAGGTAACTGAAAATGGCTTCCAGATCAAAGTTTTTAAAGCTAATCCCAACATGTTCCTTTTGAGCTTCGGGCATAGAATTGCTTATTTCTATTTCCTGATTTTCCCGACTCATTAGAAAATCGTTAAACCGAATTGATTTTTCTCCAATTAAAACTTCATTGGACTCCGGGATCTTCCATTCTAAATAATTCAGGATCAAATCTTCAGGAACCAGGTGAACCCGAAGAATATCATCTTCTTTTGAGATCACCGATGCAATATGAACAAGTTTTTCATCCTCATAGTAGGAATTGAAATCCAGGTTTAGCATTTTATCTTCTATACTTCCTTCAAGCAAGGTCTTTTTAATTGCAATTGGGCCTGCATCAAGCGCATTAAACCCAAAATTGAATTTGAAATTTTCCTTATCTGAATTCAGATTGAAAGACAAACTGTCTATTATATTTCCGTTGTAATTGATATAAGGGAGTTCAACGGCTGCAACAAGTGTCCTGTTTATTTCGCTGAAATCTACATTGATTGCAACCGTATCCAGTTCGGTAAGATTAACGATAAAAACGTCATTGATAATTGGGGATTGATTAATATGACCCCGTAACTTCAATTCCACCGGGTTTTTCACCGTGTCGGTTCGAATTACATCCGTGAGGTAACTTTCATAATGACGGTAAATAGCCTTGGTGAAATCTTCCGGACTTGCATTGGACCGAAGTTCCAGGTCTATCATTTTATTTTTGATGTCCAGCGAAGTAGTATCGCTACGCACGTAGGCAGCCACATCCAAATTTCCCAGTAAATAGGATTGATCATCATAGACCACAACCCCATCGGTTATTTTGGATGAAAATTCATAGGCTTCGGCATTGCCCTGAAAGGTAGCATTTAACAGGAAGGCACCTCTAATGTTTCTTTCGGTTAAACCCAGAGCTTGCATATTTACACCCGTTACATCCAGGTCGGCAGTTATTTTTGGAGCTATTGAATCAAGCTCAACAAATGCCTGAAGGCTTGCATCAATATTTTCATCTTTGTAAGCGGAAGTGATAGTGCCATCTCCATTTTCTATCTCCCCGTTTATCTTCCAGTCTATAATACTATATTCCTTGAAAGATAAACTGTTTATTGTAGACTCTAAAGTCGCATTTAATACATTTATATTTGCGCCGGAACCCTTCGAACTAATTGTCATGTTCAAGGTGCCCAGATTTTCATTTCGCAAAACTTCTCCAAGATTAAGTTCTATTACCTCCACATCTGCGGCATAACGTATGGTTTCGGCACCGGAAAAGCTTCCGGTTAAAGCAATCGCGCCTTTAGATGTTTCCAGTTTTGCAACAGTTTTAATATTTTCAGGGCTACCTTCCAGAGATCCACGTAAGCTTAATTGTGCAGGAACCTGTATTCCCAGCTTCTCTTCCTCTATAAACCCTACTACATCCAATCTGGTAGATGAAAGTTTGAATGAAGGAAACTTAAACTTAAGCCTTTCAGTATCCATAGGGTTTTCTACCGTTCCAGTTGCACTCAAAGAAGTGTTTTGCCCCCATTTAAAATTTGCAGTAGGTATTTCCAGGGAAGCAAGGGATCCATCAATTTCTACATTTCCTGTTAGAATTTTAGTGCTTAATTCCAGCAGATATTCGTTCTTTTTTAATTCTGGCTGAAATGGGAACAGGTCTCTTAACCAGAAATTAATAGTAGTTAACTGCGCTTTTATCTTCGTGTTTTCGGGAGTATTGATAAGTTCATTTACCGAAGTGTACTCTAAAGCCAAAGTTCCCTTTAATTGATTTTCATTTAAATGAATGCTTAAATCGTCCAGATCGAGCGAATTTTCATCAAGTTTAAGAGCCATAGCAAACTCTTTTAATTCATAACCCGAAGCCTCGATAAGATTGAGTTTACTTAAACGTATCCCGGCAGTCTCTTCAACTAAAAAGAGCTCTTCTGCAAGGAAATCAAGGTTCTTAAGTACAATCGCATCAGGATTAAATATTCCCTTCTCAACCTTGGCACCATCTACAAAATAGCTGAAATTATTGTTTTCCAGAGAAATCGTTTTGACATTTACAGTCCATTCCGGCCATTTAAAATCCTGTTTTCCGATTGAATCTTCTATTAATTCAATTTCTTTTTCTAAAGTGGTCGTTTCAACCAATACTTCGGAATTATTGAGCAGAATTTCATCAATAGCAATAATATTAGTATTCAGATTTATTTCACCCGATTCCGCTATAAACTCACCCACATCTATAATACTGAAAATTCCATCTGGTTTTGAAGCGTAATTTAAGTTAACATTTTTAAGCTGGATTCTGTCAACAATCAAAAAAGGCATGGTTGAATCCTTGTCTTCAGATTCTGGAAAAGGCTTGAACTGATTGTAATAAATTGAAGTATTTGCCAATTGAGCATTGGCAATGTGGAATTTCATGTTATCCAGATCGGTTTCTTCCATTTCAAGATTCAACCTATCCATTTTTAATCTGCTATCTATTCCGGTTACATCGTCTTTAAAAGTAAGATCAAAATTCCTGAAATTAAGTTTTCCAATTTTGATGTTTGTGGTTGCTTTTGTTGTGTCCTGAGCTGAGATGGCATTTGGATCTGGGGTTGCATAAGCATCCAAAAGAAATTGATAATTAAATCCACCAACGGAATCTTTTCGAATCACATTGGCTCGAAGCCCTTCCCAATCTACAAAATTCAGGGAGATCCCATCTCCTTTTATGATTGACCAAAGCGGCAAATTGGCTTCCAGGGATCTTGAATAGATAAGGGTATCCCCCTTTTGATCCTCCAAATAAAGTCCCTCCAGATTAATATTTCCGTCAAAACTGATGAATAGCCTATCTATTTCAATTTTGGTACTGGTTTTCTTTGAGATGGAACTGGTAACAGTGTCAACAATAATGCCTTGTCCCCAGGGGCTTCGTATAAATAGAATTAAAAGGATGATAAAAATAACGAGCCCTGCTAGAATTTTTGCAAGGATCTTTATCGTTTTATTTTTCCCTTTTGGTTCTTCTTTTTTGGAGTTTGGCATGGTAACTTCAAATTTATCGCATTATGCTTATAATATGAAGCTCAAACCTATAATATTAAGTTAATATAACTGTACTATATAAACCTTTATATTATTCTGCCGGACTTAATTCAATAGCGGGAATACTGGAAGGTGGAACTGTGTCTTCTGGTTCCGAAGATGATTCAGGAATTGGGACGTTGCTAAATAGATTGAGTTTCAATTCTTTAATTTCATCTGCATTGAGAATTTTTATTCGTACCGATGGCAAATCAGAATCGGAACCATTGATTCGTCTGGCAACACTAAGGACTTTAAAAGCTACTACCCCAAGGTTTTCTCCCTGCAGATTTCCTTCAATTGGATCATAATTGATACTGATGTCACTGTCATAAACCAGTGCGATAACAGTTTGTCCTGTGAGCATAGCCAAACCTTTAGCCCTAAGGGGTATAACATCGTTCACTTCATCCAATAGATCATCATCTTCATTCCCTCCCAAACCAGGTCCTGCAAGGAGAAAATTCCTTAGGCCGCTTCCGGTGGGTCCTGCATTTATCCAGGAATTGGGAATCGTTTTTAATGCAAACCAACCTTCATCCCCAACCTGTCCTGTATAAAGCACGATTTCCTCTCCGATATTATCCCGGAAAAAACGCAAAGTTTGACGTAAACCAATTTCAGCTAAATTATCATTCACATCGCTTTCAGAAAAATTATTGGGTTCATTCCCATTGTCGATACTTTCTTCATCAATCACCAAAAAAACCGCGGTTGTAGCCGGGCCTGGACTGTTATTTCCATTATCCCCGGTGTCAACAATTACATTATCGGTCTCATTGATAAAGTCATCATCATTTTCGCATCCACTAAACCCAATCATTAGTATGATCGTTAATGCTATTTGAAAAAAGCCCCTCTGTTTCATATGTAGATATTTATGGTTTATTAATGCTCATATGTAATTTGCATATCTTCATCGGTGTTTGTATCGCGTTTCCGTTATGCTCATTTCATATGTAGATCCTTATTGTACTTTATTGATCTCCCCAGCTATCGCAAGTAATTCCTATATCCCTGCCCAGTGGCCGGCGGGTTTATCGGTGTTTGTATCGTGTTTCCGGTATGCTCATTTTATGCTGTTCAGTTTTAAATTCACACGATTTCTTCCTGTGGCATATCGGTTGAAACGGAGCCCAGGTTATTAAAGTAAGCATTTAAAATACAAATTAATGATTTTCAAACATCTTAAAAACAGCGATTTAACTATTTTTTATAAGGATTATATTTAGTTAGGAGCTCTCATACTAAATTCTCAGTATATCTGTTTTAATGCCCAAATCTGTGGCTTTTATCTACACTTTGTTTTAAAATTTCTACAGTTTTAC
>JAWOHC010000132.1:0-5097 GCA_046496275.1 Gillisia sp. | reverse complement strand
GGTGCCTTTTCATAACTATGGCGATCATGTTGCCACAGCTTTTGAAGAGCATTTATTCGAATCGTCAAAATATGCAGCCATCGATGGGGTTGCAAAACTGCACTTTACGGTTTCTGAAGGCCATAAAGAGAAATTTGAAGCTGAATTTGACGCTATTAAAGAAAGAATGGTGCAAAAGACTCAGGTGAAGTTCGAAGTAACCTATTCGTGTCAAAATCCCAAAACCGATACTATAGCGGTTAACGATTCAAATGAACCTTTCAGGACTGAAGAAGGGAAATTGTTTTTCAGGCCTGGTGGACATGGAGCATTAATCGATAACCTGAATGAGCTTAAGGCTGATGTTGTTTTTATTAAAAACATAGACAATGTAGTGATAGAAAAACAGGTGGAGGAAGTTGCCAAATATAAAAAAGTGCTTGCTGGCAAGCTGTTGCAACTTCAGGAACGCTGTTTTAAATTTTTGAAGGACCTTGAAACCAAAAACCCTTCAGAAACGCTTATCAGGGAAATTTCAGAATTCCTGAAAAAAGAGTTTTTTCTTGGATTTAAAACCAGTTTTGGGGAGCTTTCCGAAGAGAAAAAGCTCCAGTACCTGAAAGAAAAACTGAATCGTCCATTGAGGGTTTGTGGAATGGTGAAAAATGAAGGGGAACCCGGGGGAGGACCTTTTCTTGTAAAAATGGAAAACGGAGAAAGTTCCCTGCAAATTATTGAGGGCGCACAAATAGATAAAAATAATCCCGATCAAAAAAGGATCGCGGAACATGCAACTCATTTTAATCCAGTAGATATTGTTTGTGGGCTAAAAAATAATGAAGGAACCTTTTTTGACCTAAACGAATTTGTTGATCCTGCAACGAGTTTTACTGCTGAAAAAGATAAGGACGGAAAACCTTTAAAAGCACTAGAATTGCCCGGTCTTTGGAATGGTGCAATGGCAAAGTGGAATACGGTTTTTATGGAAGTTCCCGTAACTACCTTTAATCCTGTAAAAACGCTTACAGATCTTTTGAAACCCTCCCATCAAGCAAAATAGTCATGCCCGATTATGAAGCCCTTAAGTTAGAATTGATTTTTAAAGCCGTTAAAAGTTCCGGCCCGGGGGGACAACATGTAAATAAAACCGCCTCAAAAATAATTCTGAATTTTGATCTTGGGAATTCCCAGGCGCTTTCCGAAGAAGAAAAAGCCAGGGTTTCTATAAAACTCGCTTCAAGAATTACCAACTCTGGAGAAATTATTCTGGAAAGCGGAGAAACCCGGAGTCAGCATAAAAATAAAGAATTGGTAACCACCCGTTTTTTCGAACTGATACAAAAGGCGGTCAAAAGGGAGAAACCCAGAAAAAAGACCCGACCAACCAAAGCTTCAAAACTAAAGCGACTGCGTTCCAAGAAGATAAAATCAGAAAAAAAAGTAACCAGGCAAAAACCTCCGTTGTAGTAAGTCTTCCGTTCTGGAATACCTCTTGTTAATTTCAATGGAGTCTATTTAGATGCTAATAATGTGGATTTTTTCCACATTTCAAATGTAAATTCCCTCAAAAAATCTACATAAAAATCTGTTAATGAGTGTTTTACGTATTTTGATATTCCCCATTTATGGGTGTTCCACGCGAGTTTTTCAATTGCCTTGACATTGGTACAATCTTTCCTTTATGGTTAACAACCACTATTAGAAATAATAACTATAAATTTTAAGATTATGAAAAAGTTAGGATTAACATTTGCAGCACTTGGATTATTTTTTGCCACTACAACTCAGGCTCAGGAAACAAGTGAAGCTGCTGTTCAGGTTTCAACCGAAGTCGAAGTAGCTGTTGCTGCACAGGATGAGTATTCAAAAATAGAAGTTGCTGAACTTCCGGCGGCCGTAAATCTTGCAATTGAAACAGACTTTGCAGGCGCTACCACAAAAGAGGTCTGGGTCAAGGAAAAAGAAGGAAAAAAGGTTTACAAAATTAAACTCGATGTAAACGGAGAAGAGAAAAAAGTTTATGCGGATGCTGAAGGTAATTGGATAAAAAAAGAGGATAAAAAGAAGGAAGCCTATTAAGCGTAGCCTTTTTGTATCAATAAAGCTGTCAAATTTGGCAGCTTTATTTTTGTGTTAATAAGTGGGGCGCCAAAGGTTCATAATTCGTAAATTTGTTAATTATTACAAAATACGAATACGTTTATGAACTCAATTCTTATAATTGAAGACGATGTGGCTTTTGCCACAATGCTTAAAACCTTTTTTGAAAAAAGGGATTTTAAGGTTGAGACTGCATTTACTGCCGGGGATTCTTTTAAGAAAATGATGACACAATCCTTTGAAGTCATACTCACCGATGTAAGATTGCCAGATAAGGACGGACTCGAAATTCTTCTGGAAGTCAAAGAAAAATATCCCGATACCCAGGTAATTGTAATGACAAATTATGCCGAGATCAATATGGCGGTTAAGGCGATGAAAAACGGGGCTTTTGATTATGTTTCAAAACCATTTCAGCCGGAAGCAATCCTGCAAACCATAAAAAATGCACTCAGTTCCGACACGGTCATGCCGGAAAAAACAAGTATTCCTAAATCCACATCAAAAGAGAAAGGAAAGTCTGAGGAGGGCTTAATTTCTTCCGGATTTGTAAAAGGAGTGAGTGATGCAGCAAGAAAACTAAGTGATTATATAGATTTGGTTGCTCCCACGAACATGTCAGTATTGATTATGGGTGAAAGTGGAACCGGAAAAGAACAGGTTGCAAAAAGCATTCACGATAAAAGCAAAAGAAAAGGAAAACCTTTTATTGCTGTAGATTGTGGTGCGATTCCCAGGGAAATTGCCTCCAGTGAATTTTTCGGCCATTTAAAAGGTTCCTTTACCGGAGCGATTCAGGATAAAACAGGCCATTTTGAAGCCGCTAACGGGGGAACGCTGTTTTTGGATGAAATAGGGAATTTGGGATACGATCTTCAGGTGCAATTGCTAAGGGCTTTACAGGAGCGAAAAATAAAGCCTGTGGGCGGAAATAATGAAATTAAAGTGGATATCCGGGTGGTTACGGCCACCAATGAAGATCTTTCCAAAGCGGTAAGGGAAGGGAATTTCCGGGAGGATTTATATCATAGGTTGAATGAGTTTTCTATTCAGGTTCCGGCATTGCGGGAACGAAGAGAGGACTTAATGTTATTTGCTGAATTTTTTCTGGACGAAGCCAACGCCGAACTGGAAAAGGATGTCATTGGTTTTAGTGATGAGGCTATTGAGGCTTTTCAAAATTACAGTTGGCCGGGAAATCTTAGGGAGCTTAAAAACATGGTTAAAAGGGCGGTTTTATTAACCCAGGATCCCATTATTCCCTTAAAGGTGCTTCCTCACGAAATCGCCGCGGCAACCAAAAGTGATGATTCCTATAGCTTGTTTAAAAGTAAAAATGAGGAAACCTTAATTCTGGATGCCCTGGAGAAAGCAAATGGAAATAAAAGCAAAGCGGCCAGGTTTCTATCAATAGACCGGAAAACACTCTATAACAAGTTAAAACAATACGATATTAAACTGTGATCTCTTTTTGCAGTTCCTGAAGTAAACTTTTTATTTCATTTAGTAATCCTGGGACGTTACATTTCTCCATTTGGTTATCTTCCAAAAATCGCAATTTTTCAATAATTCCATTTGTTTTAAGTTGCTTGAACATAGGAAGCATTCGGTGAGCAATATTTCCCGCCTTTTCCGGATCTTTATTTTCCACCGCCTTTTTTATTTCCTCTAAATTGATCATCGTACTGTTAATAAATGCATTCAGGATCGTATTCAATGCCTCCTGGTCATCCCCGGCAAACAATGCTATCTCATCCAAAGTATAGCTGGAATTTGAAGATGCTTTTTTTAGGTGTGGATGGTTGTTTTTTAGTTCCAGGTGAAGAATCTTACCAATCTCCATCAGTAAATCTGAAGGTTTGTAAGGTTTTATAATGTTCCCGGTAAACCCGGCTGCGGCGTATTCATCAGCGCTTACATTTGTTCTTCCGGAAACGGCAAGTACAGGGGTTTGAGCATATTTTGGATTTTCCTTTATTGCCTTTACCAATTGGAAACCATCTACTTTTGGCATTTGAATATCGGTTAAAACAAGGTCATACTCCCTTTTAGCTAATTTAGTAAGGGCCTCTTCACCATCGGCGGCAGTATCGCAATTCATCCCAACAGATTTTATCAACTCCTTGGAAAGCGCCAGTTGGGAAGATTCATCGTCTACCACCAAGATGTTTTTTCCGCTGAGGTTCAATTTGGATATTTCCGGAATTTCGATAAGCTCTTCTGCGTCCTTCAGTTTTATTACTGGAATTTTAATGATGAATTCACTTCCTTTTCCCGGTTCACTTTTTAGTTGAATAGATCCCTTTAATAAATCGGTAATTTGTTTGGTAATAGCAAGTCCCAATCCGGTACCGCCATATTTCTTCTCGATCTCCCCGTGTTCCTGGGAAAATTCTTCGAAGATATCCTCCTGTTTTGTTTTTGAGATTCCAATTCCGGTGTCTTTAATAGAAATTATAAGGGAATAGCTATCCTCTATTTCCTTTCTCATGGAAAGCGAAGCCATAATTTCTCCCTCTTTGGTGAATTTATAGGCGTTAGTGATTAAGTTTGAAAGGATTTGTTTGATCCTGAAAGGATCACTCATTACCTGGCAATCTGTATTTTTTTCAGCATTAAAAGTGAATTTTAAGTGCTTTTTATCGCTTTCAGGAATGGTGTTGAAAAAGGTTTCTTCTACTAAATTCTTCGGATTGAAGGGTAGCTTTTCAATAAGCATTTTTCCGGCTTCCAGTTTTGAAAGGTCTAAAAGATCATTCACGAGATGAAGTATGTATTCTGAAGATTTTTTGAGATGGGAAAGGTAGCGGTTCTGTTTACTGCTAAGATCAGATCTTCCCATAAGTTCTGTATAGCCAATTACAGTATTTAACGGAGAGCGCAGGTCGTGGGTAATGGTAGCCATGAACTGCTCCCTTCGCTTCATCAATGATTCTGTAAAACTTTGGGCTTCCTCAAGCTGAATTCGATACCGTTGACTTTTGGAAACATCCTGAATAATTAGGAACAGAAAGAACA
>JAWOHC010000041.1:0-3720 GCA_046496275.1 Gillisia sp. | reverse complement strand
TTGGGGATAAGTGAAACCAATATCATTCTGAAAGATCGAAACATCCAGGCCATTAATAGTGCAATAAGTAAAATTGCAAGTGAAAGTGAAACAACCAGATTTTTCACCAGATAGGTTGTTCCTTTTTGAAAGATCAAAGCCTTTCCGGTCATGGTTACTGTATAACGTTCTTCCGGGAAAATTTTTAGGATCTGCGGTCTCAAATTCTCTTCGATGCGTTCCATTTTTTCAGTACCAATATCCTTCATGAAGGTCGTTATTCTCGCATAGCGTCCGGTAGAATCTACATAGGAATTCAAAATGTCTCCTTCCCCGGAGATTCCTTTTAAATAAGGAGCGATAAAATTTTGTTCCTGCGAAGTGGGTAACTGAAAATATTTGGGATTTCCATTGTAATAAGCCTGTTTGGTGTATTTTGCCAGGCGAACTACAGAGAGGGGAGTGGAAAGCTCGGGAACATCAGCAATAATGTTTTCCAGGGATTCCATCCGTTTTAAGGTTGCTAGTTTTAAAGCTCCTTTTTCCTGTTTGGTGTCAATTAAGATCTCCAGCGGCATCACCCCGTTAAACTCTTCTTCAAAAAACCGGATGTCCTGGAAAAAACCGGCATCCTGCGGCATATCTTCCAGCAGGCTCCCGGAAATTTTTATATTATAAATCCCAATGATACTTGCGGCAAGAAGTGCGATGGAAATCATATAGACGGCGAGGCGGTGATGTCGCACCATTCGTTCTGTCCAGGCTGTAAATGCACCAATCCAACGTTTGTTTAAATGCTTTAGATGTTTGTCTTTTGGGACAGACATATAGCTGTAAATTATTGGGATAATCACCAGGCTTAAAAGAAAGATGGCGATAATATTGATGGAGGCAACCATTCCGAATTCCTTTAGCAAGGTACTGTCGGTTAAAATAAATGCGGCAAACCCGGATGCGGTGGTAACATTGGTAAGCATGGTTGCATTTCCCACTTTAGAAATGACCCGTTGCAGCGATTTAGCCTGATTTCCATGATTTTTTATTTCCTGCTGGTATTTATTGATGAGAAAAATACAATTGGGAATCCCAATGACAATAATCAATGGAGGGATTAACGCAGTGAGCACGGTGATCTCAAAATGAAGCAGCCCAATTATTCCAAATGCCCACATAACTCCAATCATCACAGTAACCATCGCAATTAACGTTGCTCTTATGGACCGGAAGAAAAAGAAGAAGATTAGTGATGTCACCAAAAGAGCTGCCCCTATAAAAAGGCTTATTTCATCGGTGATGTTTTTTGCATTAAGTGTCCGGATATAAGGCATTCCCGACACATAAACCTTCAGGTTAGTATCTTCCTCAAATTGTTCTATGAGGGGTTGCAACTCTTCAAGGACAAAATCTTTTCGCTCGATGGAATTGACAATCTCTTCCTTTAAATAGACCGCAGTTTGAATTGTTTTTGAATTTTCGCTGTAAACCAGGCCTTTGTAAAACGGTAATTTATTGAACAGCTCATCTTTATATTCTCTTACCTGGGCACTATTCCATTCTTTACCCTCAATAAAAGGAACCATCTCAAACCTGTTGGGATCTTCAAATTTTTCTAGCTTTTTGAGATTTCCAATCGCGATTACATTTTCTACGGCTTTAAATTTTTCGAGATCCCGGGCTAAATTGTTCCAGGCTGTAAATTTTTCGGGTGTGAAAAGCGAAGAGTCTTTAACCGCAATTACAATGAGATTGCCTTCTTCCCCAAATTTATCCAGAAAATCATTGTAGATCAGGTTTATTTTGTGATCATCCGGCAGTAAATTGGCTTCGGTATGTGAGAAACGCATATTTTGCCATTGTGTGGCTAAAAATGCAGTTATTAAAATAATTATTAGGATGAATATGACCCTGTTTCTAAGAATTACACGGGCTATGGAATTCCAAAATCCAATACTGAAAATTTTCGACATTGCTTGTTTTTATGCGCCTGCAAAGGTATAAAAAGTAGCCATAATTATTGATTCTAAGAGCATTATTCCCAACGCTGGATTTCAGAATAAAAAATCAGCAATGTGCAGTATAGAATCAAGACTTGATTTTAATTAACTGATTGTGAATTAGAGGGAGAAGTTGAAAGTGAATTTAAAGGAGACATTTTCCTGAAAAGTGGGTAAATGATAGGCTCCATATCTATAAGCTGCACTTAGGCCAAAACCCAGAAAGATATTATCGAGTTCCATACCTGCTTCAGAAAAACCTTCCTTCAGGGATTTAAATTCAATATTTTGATGCGGTTCCATGTTTTTAAAATCTCCAATCACATGCCTGGAAATAACAGAAAATTCTGGTCGAATGGATTCACTTATAAAAATAGGGCGAAATTTATGTCTCATGTGAAGTGCAACCTGCCGCTCACTGAAAAACTCATTGAAATACATGGTTTCAAAGACCACTCCACCCGCTACCGAAAACCTCCCAATGATACCTTCGCTATTGGGTTGGTTTGGCGATGCGTGAAAAGCCTGTGTAAGGGGAAGGTCTCCAAAGCTTTGTTGTCCATCCAGGGTAAATTGGGTTGAGGACTGGTTGATCCTGTTTATATGGTATTCCGCCTTTAAACCTATTTTGGTGAAATTAAAATCCCCGCCTAAAAAGTTGGCAAAACTTTGAGATATTTGACCGGTAAACTGTGGATATCCTTTTTGGATCATATCATGGCTTTCAGGAGTACTTAAAAATTTGCTGAAAGGTCTCCACAGAACACCAATTTTTGCCTCGCTAAGGGTGAAATCCCTGTAAATTTTGCCATTATTCAAAAAGGCATAATCTTGTATCTGGGAAATATCGCTGGTGGAAATCATGAACTCCGTGTCCAGATCCGGTGCGAATCTGTGTTCAAGGGAGGTCTGAAAAGTTTTGTGCCTGTAGAAATAATCGATATTGGCAGCACGGGGTTGTAAAATGGAGAATTCATTTATGCCCTTTATGTACGTGTAACTGGCTATTTCCTTTATCCCTTTGCTGTAATTTGCGTTAAGCCATGTGCCCGTTCGCTGGTTTAGGAGCGCGCCGGCTCCAATGCCATATTTAAATTCCCTGTCCTTGAACCCATAAACCAAAAGACCTTCAACCCTATACTTTTCGGAAAAGCCGGTATTTGTCTTGCCTCCAAGTCCAAGCTTAAAACCTTCATATTTATTGTACTTTACAAGCTGTCCCAAATCAAGGTCTATGATTCCCAATGGATAATAGCCATTAGAAATGGCTTTTTTAAGTTCGATTTTTCGCTCTATATCGTGCATCCGAATCATTCTTTCTACCCGTAACGAAGTGAACTCATCTTCAGAGGTGAAATCTTCCTTACGGTTCGCTTCCCAAAAATTGACAGATTTCTGGGATGCATCTTCCCTAACATAGATCGTGGGTTGCGATTTTTTCAGATTCAACTCCAAATTAAATTCCCTGTCATAATAGGTCGTAGTAGAAGAAAGATAGAGGTTTTCCTCAACTTCACCGGTTGACAAGAAAGTATTGAGTATTGATTTTTTGCGTTGTAAGGTGCCCACAGAAATACTTCCCCCAAAAACGGAAATATCTCTTCCGCCTTTTCCAGGTTTCAAGGTCACCGATTGATTTGAAGGAAACCAGATCTTTTCGTTTTCATAATAGGTATAACTATGATCTATTTCCAGATCTACAGCTCACAATAACTGAGCTTTTGCTTTTTGAATTGCAAAGGAAACG
>JAWOHC010000004.1:0-6259 GCA_046496275.1 Gillisia sp. | reverse complement strand
TATTTCATTAAATTTCTGAAGGAAGTTGATTGGAAACCTCATAAAGCAGCTGTTTTTGCCGGAAAAATTGACTATAAAATTTATTCTTTTTGGGATAAAAAAATGATACAGTTAATTATGTGGATGACCAAGGGCCCCACCAATCCGGATGCTGAGATTGAATATACAGATTGGGAAAAGGTGAAAGAATTCGGAATTTTAGTAGACGTTATGTAATCAGTGCATAACCCAGTAAACATAGTACTTAACGCGGGTTATTAAGTAGGGCAGGAGCATTTCGAACCTATCGATTTTGATTTTATTCGATGTTCTGTGTAATTCTTTTTAAGGAATAGTACTATAGACCGCGAATTCATAAGCTGTTACGGATATTTTTCTGTAACAGCTTTTTAAATAAACGGCTTTACCATTACTTTAGATAAATTGTAGGAAAGAATCATTAATTTAGTGCCCTAAAATGAAATCGAACTATGGGATTACTTATTCTTTATGCTGTACTGGCCATTTTCTTTTCATTTTTGTGCTCTATCCTGGAAGCGGTTTTACTTAGCATCACTCCCACCTTTATTCGTGTTAAAAAAAAGGAGGGAAAAGCCTACGCAACTACTTTAGCGGAGTTCAAGAAGGATATTGACAAACCTCTCATTGCCATTTTAACTGTAAACACCGTTGCACATACCGTGGGAGCCATTATGGTTGGAGTACAGGCGGAGAAAGTTTTTGGAGGCGGTGGAAATTCAGTAGGAATCGTATCTGCTGTTATGACCCTGGCAATACTAGTCCTTTCTGAAATAATCCCAAAAACAATTGGAGCCACCTACTGGCAATCCCTTGGGAAATTTACGGCCATCACTTTGCAAACCTTATTATTTCCACTAAAATACACCGGGATCCTGTGGTTGATGATGCTCACCACCAAACTAATTGTGAAATCGGCGCATGTGAGTACCATGAGTAGGGAGGAGTTTCTGGCCATTACCGATGCAGCCGAGGAAGAAGGTTTTTTTGAAGAAAAGGAAACTACCGTAATCAAAAATCTGCTTGTGTTTAAATCAGTTATGGCAAAAGATGTAATGACACCTTTTTCTGTAGCGACTATTGAAGATGAATCCACCAGCATTGAAGAATTTCACCGTGCTCATAAAAATTTAAAATTTTCCAGAATCCCGATTTACCAAGACAAACCCAATAACATCACAGGATTCGTGCTTAAAGATGATGTTCTTGAAGAAATGATAGACGAAAAAGGCCCGGAACCTCTAAGCACTCTAAAAAGAGATGTTTTCATCACCGATCCCAGTACCCCAATTCCAGAACTTTTTGAGATTTTTATTACACGAAAAGCGCATATCTCCATAGTAGCCGATAAATATGGAAATACCATAGGATTGGTAACTATGGAGGACATTATTGAAACCCTCCTGGGACTTGAGATCATGGATGAGAGCGACCATATTGAAGATATGCAACTTATGGCGCGTCAAAACTGGGAAAAGCGGGCCAAAAAACTAGGCCTTATTCAGCAAAATGATTCTGAAAAAAAATCTGCCGAAGATGACAATCAGGCTTAAAACTCCCCTGGGAATTTGTGAAATAACAGGGGATGAAGATGGAATTTCAGAAATTAAGATCCTGGATGAAGCACGGGAACCAGACGATGCTATTCCAGAATTATTTATTCCTGCAGTTAACCAGATCAACGCTTATTTTAAAGGGGAATTACAGGATTTCAGCTTAAAATTAAATCCAAAGGGAACCCCGTTTCAAAAAACAGTGTGGCAAACTTTGCTGGAAATTCCTTTTGGGGCAACCAACTCCTATATGGATGTCTCTAAAAAATTGGGAGCTGTAAAAGCAATTCGCGCCGTGGCTGCGGCAAATGGAAAAAATCCTTTGTGGATTGTAATTCCCTGTCACCGGGTAATAGGAAGCGATGGCTCCCTTACCGGATATGCAGGCGGATTGTGGCGAAAAAAATGGTTGCTGGAACACGAAAACCCCTCTTCCCAACAAAGTCTTTTTTAAAGAAAATAGATACAAGAGACAGGACAAGAAAATAGAGAATAGAAAATAGACAAAAAAAATCGTGCATTCGTGGCTAAAAAACAAAGATTAATTTCTGCGAAAATCTGCGAGATCCGCGGGAGATAAAAAACATGTAGCATTGAAAATTAATCTTTAAAAACGGTCAACACTAATCAGGGAAGTTCAAAGACAAAAAAAATCGTGTATTCGTGGAAAAAATATGGAAGATTGATTTCTGCGAAGATCTGCGAGATCCGCGGGAGATAAAATATAAGTGCTATTGAAAATTAATGTTTAAAACCGGTCAACACTAATCAGGGAAGTACATTCCACAAAAATGTTTCAAAAGCCTTAATTTTTAGAAGTATTCATGCTTTCTTCCTAAAAATGCTTAATTTTAAAGATGGAGTAATTCGACCTTAACTATAAAAAGCATAGCGATTAAATATGAAAATAACCCTAAGAATTCTTGGCGCCTTCCTGGTTTTTGTCCTCTTCGCGATTTTGCTCCTTTACATTTTCAATTATGAATATATTCTTCGGGGATTTCAGGTGGTTTATATGCAGGGGCATACCACGGCTTACATAGATGATTATCCTGAATTTGATAACCGAAAAATCCCCTCCGGGGATGCTTACCAGGCCTGGCCTGTACACACAGCATATAACAGTGTGTCTCCAACACTAAAACTTCAGGAAACCAATGAAAAACTGGGAACGGTTGCTTTTTTAATCATAAAAAACGACAGTATCTGGTATGAAAATTATGCTGAAGGATATACGGACACCACGCTAACCAATTCTTTTTCAATGGCAAAATCCATCACCACTGCCTTGCTGGGAAAAGCGATAAAAGATGGATATATTAAAGGTTTGGAACAACCTGTTTCAGATTTTTTTCCTGAGTTTCAAAATCCGGAATTCCCCGCTTTAAGCGTTGGAGACCTTTCTGCGATGTCTTCAGGATTAAACTGGGATGAGGATTATTACAATCCATTTTCTGTGACTGCACGGGTTTATTTTGATGAAGATATAAGAACAGTTGTAAAGGAACTCGATATTATTAAATCCCCGGGGACCGAATTTGAATATCTTAGTGGAAACACCATTTTACTGGGAATGGCCGTAAATAAAGCAACGGGTAAAAATCTATCCACATACTTAAGCGAAAGTTTCTGGATCCCGATGGGAATGAAAACAGATGCCAAATGGCAACTGGACAGTAAAGAAAGCGGCATGGAAAAAGCGTATTGCTGTATCGCTTCCAACGCACAGGATTTTGCCAGATTTGGGAAACTTTTCAAGGATCATGGAAAATGGAATAATGTGCAATTACTAGATTCAGCATTTGTTGCGGCAGCAACTACTCCAAGATTTGAGGATTCTCCGGAGTATGGCTACGGATTCTGGCTTAGTGACTATAAAAACAAAGAGATCTTTTATATGCGTGGAGTTTTAGGGCAATATGTTATTGTAATTCCTGAAGATGAGCTTATCATCGTTCGGCTTGGGCATAAACTAATAAAACGCAAGGAAGAGGAAGACCATTCTCCTGATTTTTATATCTATATAGATGAAACTTATAAAATGCTAGACTATGATTCATAAACTCAATTTGGAACATATTTTATTTCTTGACATTGAAACCGTACCGGAGGAAAAGGCTTTTAGTTCTTTAACCGAAGAACGGAAAAAACTATGGGAAGACAAATCCAGATACCAGCGCAAAGAAGAGTTTACAGCTGAAGAGTTTTATGACCGGGCAGGGATATGGGCAGAATTTGGAAAGATTATCTGTATTTCGGTAGGTTTTTTTAAGTTTAAAAATGATATAAGAAGTTTTCGTATCACGACCTTCCAGGGAGATGAAGAAAAACTTTTAAAGGATTTTTCGATTTTACTTGAATCGCATTTTTACAAACCCCATCACCTGCTTTGCGCACATAACGGTAAAGAATTTGATTTCCCCTATATCGCCAGGAGGTTGATCATTCACAATCTTCCGCTTCCGGGAAAACTGGATCTGTTCGGAAAAAAACCCTGGGAGGTCCCTCATTTGGATACGTTGGAATTGTGGAAATTTGGAGATTATAAGCATTATACTTCGTTAAAACTTCTCACCAATGTGTTGGGAATACCATCCCCAAAGCAGGATATAGACGGATCTGAAGTAAGGGATGTTTACTATATAGACCGGCAACTGGGAAGAATAGTGAGTTATTGTGAACGGGATGTCCTGGCAATTGCCCAGGTGGTTTTAAAAATGCGGCAGGAAGAATTGCTTCTGGAGACAGAAATAGTTTCGGTGTAAAAAATTGATTAACGATCAGCAAACCCGAGAGGTTTGAAAAAGAAGGAAGTTTCCGGAATTTTTGAACACTCTGAGTCAACCTAGAAATCAGAGGGATTAGTCAATTTGTTCGTTAGATTTTAATAGACAGTTCTAAGTGTCCACCAAAACCAAGTTCAACTATTTTTTGTAGGGTTGAAATACGAGCTTCTTTTATGTTATTTTCGATTTTTGAAATGTACGATTTTGAAGTTCCAACTTTTTTTGCGAGTTGTTCTTGTGTCATACCCATTTCAATACGAGTGTCGTGGATTAAAGCTCCTATTTTAAAATTTTCGTAACCTGCTTCAAGTTCATCACGCTCTCTGACACCACGTTTTCCGTAGTTTTTTTCTTTGAATTCTTCAAGACTCATCATATTATTATTTTTCACTTTACTCATTTTTTGTTGGTATTATTTTGGTTTTTGTGAGCGGCCTTGTCGGCTTCATATTCTGCTTTTATTTTAAGCGCTTGTTCAATTTCTTTTTTAGGTGTCTTTTGTGCTTTCTTTTGGAAAGCGTTTGCCAAAATCACCAATTTTCCTTGATCAAAGAAACAGAAAATACGGAAAATGTTACTCCCAAGTTGAACTCTAATTTCATAAAGCCCATCAGTATTTGCAATGTGTTTTAGATATGTTTCGGGAACTCTTTGTTAGTCTTCAATCAATTCAAAAGTCCAAACGATTTTCGCCTTTACCTTTTTTGGTTGTTTGTCGAAGAAGTCTTGAAAATAGTTCCTGAAAAATGTTATTTTTCTGTGTTTCTTATTTTTGCCCACAACGTAAAGATAAGGAAGTTTCCCTAAAGTGAAACATATAGAATTGAAAAGTTACTAATCTGGATGGAGTAAAAAGTATGCTTAAATAGCCTTTAATGGTTTTTGCGATATAAATATGTCAGAAGATTTGTACAATTGGTAAGAGAAGCAAATAAAAAAGCTAACTAAGTTCATAGTGGTATTGATGAAAAGAAAAAAAGGCTGTCCTAAAAGTTTTACTTTCAAACAGCCTTTTTTAAATTTTATCTCCTCCCCTTTGGGGAGAAAGGGAGGGGCTTAAAGATCAAACTTGATACCTTGTGCCAGTGGCAACTCGGTAGTATAATTTATGGTATTGGTTTGTCTTCTCATATAGATCTTCCAGGCATCCGATCCGGATTCACGGCCACCACCGGTTTCCTTTTCACCACCAAAAGCACCGCCTATTTCGGCTCCACTGGTTCCTATATTCACATTTGAAATTCCACAATCGGATCCTTCAACCGAAAGGAAATGTTCTGCTTCCCTTAAATTATTGGTCATAATGGCAGAAGATAAACCTTGTCTAACCCCATTTTGGATTTCCAATGCATCTTCTACATTTCCGGAATATTTCAGCAAATATAAAACCGGTGCAAAGGTTTCATGTTGTACGATATTAAAACTGTTATCCGCTTCTGCAATCGCAGGCTTCACATAACAACCGCTTTCATAGCCTTTACCTTCCAGTACACCACCTTCAACTATAATAGTTCCGCCTTCTTTCACTACTTCCTCCAACGCATGCTGATAATTCTTTACAGCATCTTTATCGATAAGGGGCCCTACGTGGTTGTTCTCATCCAATGGATTCCCAATTCTCAATTGGTTGTAGGCAGCAACTACCGCATCTTTCACCTTATCATACATAGATTCGTGAACGATCAACCTTCTGGTAGAAGTACAGCGTTGTCCGGCAGTTCCTACAGCACCAAACACAGCGCCAATTACGGTCATTTTTATATCGGCATCCGGAGTAACAATAATGGCGTTATTTCCGCCGAGTTCCAACAAGGTTTTCCCAAGACGTCCGGCAACTTTAGAAGCCACAAATTTTCCCATTTTAGTAGATCCGGTAGCCGGGATCAAAAGGATTTCGGTATC
>JAWOHC010000278.1:0-9076 GCA_046496275.1 Gillisia sp. | reverse complement strand
AAGTCGCCATCGCTGCCAATATCTTTCTTGACATCACTTCGCTCACTGCCAATAAGGGGAATGCAATAAAAGGCATTCAAAAGGAATTAAACATATCTCCGGATGAAACACTTGTTTTTGGAGATTACCTTAATGACCTGGAAATGATGCAAAATACAAAGAATAGTTATGCCATGAAAAATGCACGCCCTGAAATTATTGGCGCAAGCTGCTTCATTACTCTTTTTGATAATAATGAAAACGGCGTTTTAAAAACCATCGCACAACTTGGTTTACTGGATAGTTAAGTGAAACTTCCAATCTAGTACCCCAATGAAACCCCAAAAAGGTATGTTTAAGTAAAAAATATACAGGATTCCTATGAAATCACGCACCAACAACTTGCAGGTACTGGATTAAAGCCCCTGGCCGGATTAAATATCAATAAACAATAAAACTTGTTTTTCCTAAACCGGTATTTCCCGTTTCCGGATCGTAGGCATAGACATTAATCTCGTAATTGCCTGGAGAAAGAGTTCCTTTTCCTAAAAAAGTACTTGGTTTGTCTGTGATTTTCATTGGAATAGCCTTATCAGATTTCCCATCTTTAAAAATTAGCGCTTGAACTTCATATTGATTTGTATCCCATAATCCACCACTGGTAAGAGGACAACCGCACATCATAATTATGTTTGCGCTTATCTCAATTTCACTATCCTCACCTATACTTTCATGAACCTGTGGAGTCAAAACATCAATTTTAAAGCCCGGGATTTCAAGAATTAAGCCATCTCCTGTAATATCTTTTCCCGGAATTAACCATAGTTGTGTTTCCGATTTTACGCTATAATCTAATGGGGCATAAGCCGAAACGGTTACAAAAACAGGTTTGTCAAGGATTAATTTCGCCATAAATCCGGCGGTCTGCTCATCTGAAAGCTGGGTGTCCCTGGAAATAGGATTGTTCATTATTATATCTGAATTACCAGTACTTCCGGATGTATACCCCTCGGCTAAAATCCTTCCGGATATATGTTCTTTTACTATAACCTTTGACCCTCCCATGGAGCTTCCTATGAATTTTGCGT
This sequence comes from Gillisia sp., assembly GCA_046496275.1. Classification (GTDB taxonomy): domain Bacteria; phylum Bacteroidota; class Bacteroidia; order Flavobacteriales; family Flavobacteriaceae; genus Gillisia. The sequence continues at coordinate 8,009 of JAWOHC010000278.1, read as the reverse complement.
CTTTCGCCTTAACCCTTATCATAATTGATGTTTCCTGGGCTGAAAGCATATCGGGAGAAATCAACAATAGAAATAATAGACAAAGCAATCCTGTGGTTTGGAATAATTTCATGGTAATAATTTTAAGCAAGTTACAAATATCATAAAAAATGACCTACCCGGAAGCAAGCCACCATGTGCTAATAGTAAAAACCCGGATTTTGATGAAGTCTTACCCGGACGATTCGGATTGGCATTAGGGGAATTCAACACTCTTATGAGAGTAAACCTAAATTTAATTTAAAACCAAAAACTCACTTTCCTCCTTAATATCATCGAAGTTTTTTTCATTTTCAATAAATTCCTGCGAATATTGTTTCAAAATTTCCAACTCAACTTCCGTTAAATGGTTACTTTTTGCATCCTGACCAAGATTTTTCCAGGGAACAGGATTTTTATAATCATATATTCCAAAAACCATAAAAGGTGTACCGTTCTTTTCAATTTTCCGACCTGCTTTATCAAGTTTCCATTGCTTCGCCCAATCATAAATAAATTGAGAGTCTTCCAAACGCAACCTTACACAAGCATGACTGGCTGGATATCCGGGCAGCGCATATTGGTGAACTCCTACCCCTTCAAAATTCATGAAGTTGAAATAATACGGCAACAGCCAGTCCGAATTAACCGTGCTTATCTTTTTCTTTGCCTTATAATTTCCGTAATGCAAACCATTTGGGGTTGGCGTAGATTGCTTTCCCGAACTTACCGGACCCCATTTTACAAGTCTCCCTTTTTCATAAAGCGCAAATCCCTGAATTCTCTGGGAGATCAATACAACCTTAGGGATAGAATCCAAAATATCAAATTCTTCCGGAAAAGGAGAATATTTATTAAAATCATTGAATAAAGTGTCCGGGAAAAGCAAATGCAAGCCTAATTTCAAACGGTCCGGATCAAGCCTGTTTATTGCAAAGATCATTTTTTGTTGCTCGCTTGAATAATTCGTTCTAAAACTATCAATTTGTTTTGCATTTGCCAGAGAATCCAGTCTGTAAGTAATTATATATTCAGGTTCCTTTATCTCCTTTTCAAAAACACCGTCATTCTCTACTGGCAACATGATTTCTTTACTATTCCTATCGGAAGTACTTCTTGTACATGAAGAAATAAACAGGGCACAAGCAAGAATCAATAAAATTGCGGGAGATTTTTTACTTAAAAAAAGGGTCATTTTCACTCTGGGGGTTTTAATTTTAAAATGGTTTATAGGGAAATTAATATGTCATCCAAAAGTATTTATAAACAACGAATTGCAGTTTAACCTTGGATAATAATTAACACTTCTTAATCTAAGATCTTTCTGTCTTCTAGAATCATTTTTTAATAGCATAAAAAACCTCTTAACTAAAGTTAAGGCAATTTTAACACTCATATCTTGGCCTTATGTTATGAAACCAATAGCTTGCCAACCTTTATTTAATAATTAAAAACAATAAATATGTTTAAGATGATGAATTTGAAATCTATGGTATTGGCAGCCGGAATGCTTACAACAACTTTATCTTTCGCTCAAATGGCACCTATGCCGCAACAGCAAAATCAGAGCCAGACCGAAGTAACGGATGCAGAAATAAATAAATTTGCTGAAATATTTCAAGGATTACAAGCAGCCAATCAGGATATTCAAACAAAAATGATTGCTGTTATTGAAGCTGAAGAAATGGATGTTGAGACGTTTAATGAAATCCATAGAGCCAAATTAGAAAATACCGAAGTTAATGCCGCACCGGAAGATCTGAAAAAGCATGAGAACGCTGTAGAAAAAATTGAGGTAATGCAAGTTGGTTTTCAAAAAGAGATGGAATCCCTTATAACAAATTCCGGACTTAGTATGGAACGATACCAGGAGATTGCGACCGCTATACAGGTTGACCAGGAATTGCAACAACGCCTTCAAAAAATATTGATGGGCTAGTTTTAGCTTTTAATGCAAAACAAACATTTTAAAAGCTGTCTTCTGACAGCTTTTTTTCATGACTTAAATCATGATGTTGGATGTGAAATAGCCAGGTTTAGGATTTAATAATGAAAGTTCTTTATCAAGTTTTTTAAAATATTTTGAAATTAATCGCATTAATGTTTCTTAGGTCCATAAAAAGTATTATATTTGCTCAAATTAAATTTATATATAATGAACAAAGGAACAGTCAAATTTTTTAACGACTCTAAAGGATTTGGATTTATTACAGACGAAGAATCAAACAAAGAATATTTTGTACACGCAAATGGTCTTGTTGATGAAATTAGAGAGAACGACGAAGTAACGTTCGATCTTGAAGAAGGAAGAAAAGGATTAAATGCAGTAAACGTGAAACAAGCTTAGGCTTAGTTTATATAGTTACTATACTTATGAAAGTTTAGGCCTTACACAATGTGTAAGGCTTTTTTTTTGTTTATTACTTTTAGCTTGTTAATCCAGAATATATTCACAACACAAAAAAAACCGGCAACCACAGGGTATGTGCGGTTAATTATAAGGAGGAATTACATTTTAAATTCGAGACCGACTCGTGGAACTAAACCCTTAATAAGGGATTAAAAAACAATAATCATAAAGGCTCAACAATACATAAAGGCACATAGGCATAGCAAATTAAACTTGCTATTCGCGCTCGTATTTCTATTTTTGTACTACCCAACCACAGGTTCTCCTTTAACTATAAAAAATAACGACAGCAGTATGATCTTTGAAAACAAAGTGATACCAGAAGCTATTCTCAAAGAAGTGCGGATTGCCCTTTCTCATTATCCGGAATTAAGAGAAACCCCTATCGAATTCAGATTTAAAAAAAAGATTAAGAAATCCTTTATGCAGGCCCAGCCAAAATTTTCAGGCCTTTTTAAAAATAAAAAAAACCGATCCTATTTAATAATGATCAGCGAAAGTTTTCATATTGAAAATGAAGAATTTAAGATTTCAGAAATACCTTCCGAAGTTCTAACAGGGTGGATTGGCCATGAATTAGGGCACGTGATGGATTATCAGGAAAGAAGCGGATTGAACCTTTTATTATTTGGAATTAAATATTTAACCTCCAGTGGATTTATTAAAGAGGCAGAAAGATCAGCCGATACATTTGCCGTAAATCACGGAATGGGCGATTATATATTAGCCACAAAAGATTTTATCCTAAATCACGCACATCTTTCCCAACTTTATAAAGACCGAATAAAACGTCTGTACTTATCCCCCGACGAAATCCTGTTGCTGGTAGATAAACTCCCTACACCTGAGGGACAATAATAATCTATGATTTGTTTTCCTGCTTTTCTATGAAGGCCTCCCATTCGGCGAATTTCTCTTCATTCATCACCTTTTCCATCTTCACCTGTCCTCCTTTTTTCTTATTTACAGCGCTCCATTCATGAAAAAGTGCAGGAGGAATAGTCTTCACCTTTACTCCTTTTAAGGCTTTAGACCTTGCGACGCTGTAATTTTTATTGGCTTCCTTCAAGGTTTCGTCAAGAAAATCGGCCAGTTCCTCATTACTCACTTCGGTTTCAGTGCCAAGATACCAGGAATGATAAAACTCTCCATTTATTCTTACTGCTGCCAGCGTAAATTCCGGTATTTTAATATCGTATTTATTTTCCAGTTCCTTTAGAGCATCATTCATTTTATTCACGGACAATTGAGATCCTACAACATTCAAAAAGAATTTTGTACGACCTGTGATTCTAATCTCATGCCGTTCCACGTCTGTAAACTTAATGGTATCCCCAATAAGATATCTCCAGGTACCGGAAACTGTGCTTATCAATAAGATGTAATCTTCCTCTTCCTTAACGCTTTCCAATGAAATAACCGGGGCATTATCGCTTATGGAGCCATCTTCATTTATGTACTCGGCTTTAAATGGAACAAATTCAAAATAAACACCGTTATCAACCACCAATTTCATCGCGTTGGTTTCGGGCCTTTGTTGAAAAGCAAGAAAACCTTCAGAAGCCAGATAGGTATCAATTACAGTGATAGGTTTAGCCAGCAATGCGTTAAAACTTTTTTCGTAAGGCTCAAAAGCAACGCCACCCGTAGTAAAGACTTGTAAATTAGGCCATATATCATGAATATTCTCCACCTTATGATATTCAATCACCTTTTTCATCATGAGTTCCATCCAGGATGGAATCCCACTTAAAGCACCTATATCCCAGTTTTTGGCATTTTCGGCAATTTGTTGAACCCGTTCATCCCAATCCTCAATTTTTGAAATTTCTTCTCCGGGTTTATAAAAACCCTGAAACCAAAATGGAATTTTACTTGCGCTTATACCGCTAATCTCTCCCTCCATATGGTCTCCTTTTTCCTGAAGTGCGGTAGAACTTCCCAGCATCATGATTTCTTTCTCATAAAAATCGGAAGGCAGATCATAATTACTCAAAGCAGCAACCTGTTTAATTCCGGTTTTCCTTATGGTATCAAGCATATCCTCTGTGACGGGAATTCGCTTGCTGGATTTACCAGTAGTTCCTGAACTCAATGCAAAATATGGTGGTTTGCCCGGCCAGGTAACATTCTCTTCCCCGTCATGTAGCTTAGACCACCACGCTTCATTTAATTTATTATAATCGAAGTAGGGAACCATTTTAGCGAAGGCTATTTTTATATCTTCAGAACCCAGGATTTCTTCAAAACCATAGTGTTTTCCAAAAGCCGTATCCCTGGCTTTGGTTAGCAAGCTCTTTAATACTTCCAACTGCGCTTCTTCTGCATCGGGTTCAGAAACCAGCTTATCTCTTATATCAATAATTCCTTTAATGATGGATCCTACTATAGCCATAATACGCTCTTTATTTTGGATTTTAAGATAGACAAAAGTGAAAAATCAAAAATAAACTACGCACAAATTATCAGTTTTTTAACGATTATTGGTGGTTTATCCCTCTCTTACCCCATCAAGGCAATACAGTTTTCAGCACATTTTTCCCCATCAATGGCAGCAGAAATAATTCCTCCCGCATAACCAGCCCCTTCCCCACATGGGAACAGTCCTTTAATCTCAACATGCTCGAGGGTTTTGTAGTCCCGGGGAATTCTAACTGGCGAAGAAGTTCTGGATTCCGGCGCGTGAATGATAGCTTCATTGGTCATGTACCCCTTCATTGTTTTGCCGAATTCTTTAAATCCATTCCTTAAGGTGTCGTGAATAAATTCGGGAAAAACATCTTTTAATGCTGCGGAAGTTATGCCGGGTTTATAGGATGTTTCTGGTAAATTCTGAGAGATTTTTCCTTCGATAAAGTCAACCATTCTTTGTGCGGGGACTCTTTGGGTTTCCCCACCCAAATGCCATGCGGTTTGTTCTATATGTTTCTGAAACTGCATTCCTGCCAAGGGAGAATTTCCATATTTTGAAAAATCTGAAAGACGTAATTCCACAACAATACCTGAATTGGCTGTAGCCTGATCACGCTTACTGGGAGACCACCCATTGGTTACCACCTCTCCCGGGCTTGTTGCACACGGAGCAATAACCCCACCGGGGCACATACAAAAAGAGTAAATGCCCCTACCATTTATTTGTTTTACAATGCTGTAGGGAGATGGCGGTAAATAATCACCCCTGTCATCGCATTTATATTGAATTTTATCTATAAGCTGCTGTGGATGTTCTACCCTAACTCCCAGGGCGAAGGCTTTTGCCTCAATTTTTACCCCTTTTCGATCCAGAAGTTCAAAAATATCCCTTGCAGAATGTCCTGTTGCCAGAATCACGTTGTTGGTTGAAAAAGATTCTCCCTTCAGCGTTTTTATCCCGCAAACTTTCTTGTCCTTGATAACGATATCGGTAACACGTGTTTCAAAAAGAACCTCGCCTCCGTGATGAAGGATTACTTCTCTTATATTTGAAATAATTGCCGGCAATTTATTGGTTCCAATATGGGGATGCGCATCGATAAGAATTTCTTCGGTGGCTCCAAATCCTACGAAAAGCTCTAAAATTCTGTTTACATCTCCCCGCTTTTTAGAACGGGTATATAATTTACCATCACTGTAAGTTCCCGCACCACCTTCCCCAAAACAGTAATTGGAATCTTCATTTACTATATGCTCTATATTCAGGGCTTTTAGATCCCGCCTTCTGCTCCTAACATCTTTCCCCCGTTCTATCACTATAGGTTTTTTCCCAAGTTCTATACAGCGTAACGCTGCAAAAAGCCCTGCAGGACCTGCCCCTATTATAAAGACTTCTTCCTTGTTGCTAACGTCAGGATATTCTGGCAATGAGAATACTTTAGGAGAAAAGACCTCATCTACATAAATTTCGACTTTTAAATTGATCATTACGATCTTTTGACGTGCATCTACAGACCGTTTTAAAACCTGTATATGGTTGATCTTCTTTTCTGGGATTCCGGAATGCAGGGAAACTTCTTTTCTTAAAAGATCTGTTTTTGAAGCTGCCTCCGGAGTTAATCTAAGCTGATACTGATATTTCATTGGGTCAAAATATTCGGCAAAATTAACCTTTTCAGAATTGAAAAAGCAAACAAGTTAAACTTCAGAAAAAAGAAAACTGAATTTATAAAAATCAAAATATGCTTTCAATCATTCCTTTCGGTAAAATTGTAAGAGGTATGAAGTTGCATGAAACTTATAATTTTTTAAATAAAAGTTCAAGGATTTAAACTCACTGATAAGATTTAAAAAAAGCAGCTTATCTTTGGACTATGGAAATTAAACCGGATTATAAGGTCTTAATAGAACTTGCGCACGCAAAAATGTATTTTGGAAAATACAAGGGTCGGTATTTATCTGAAATTCCTGAATATTATCTCATCTGGTATAGCCAAAAGGGGTTCCCGGAAGGAAAACTGGGCGATCAGTTAAAGCAGGTAACGGAATTAAAAGTGAATGGACTGGAGCAAATCCTTAGGAATATTCGGTCTAAATACCCTAAAATATAAGCTGTTTCGCAAACAATTTGGTACTTCCTCCATTAGAAATATTAGGCCCGAAATTCAAGGTTTTTTTCTATTCTTCTTTGTAATTTAGCGCCCTGAATAATACAACACAACCTAATATTTTTTAAAATGGCCGAAACCAAGTATATTTTTGTCACAGGTGGGGTTTCTTCATCTCTGGGGAAAGGAATAATCGCTGCTTCCCTGGCAAAATTACTTCAAGCCCGTGGGTTTAAAACCACTATTCAGAAGCTTGATCCCTACATCAATATCGATCCAGGAACGTTAAATCCCTATGAGCACGGAGAATGTTATGTTACCGAAGATGGTGCAGAAACGGATCTTGATCTTGGACATTACGAACGATTTCTAAATGTAAATACCTCTCAGGCAAATAATGTAACTACCGGGAGAATCTATCAAAGTGTGATAGAAAAAGAACGTCGGGGCGAGTTTCTTGGAAAAACCGTCCAGGTAGTACCACATATCACCAATGAGATAAAAGAGCGTATCCAGCTTTTGGGAAAAAAGCATGAGTACGATATGGTGATTACCGAAATAGGCGGAACTGTTGGTGATATTGAGTCTTTACCCTATATTGAAGCGGTACGGCAATTGAAATGGGAATTGGGTGACGAAAATGCCCTTGTAATTCATCTTACCCTTGTGCCCTATCTTGCAGCAGCAAAAGAACTCAAGACAAAACCTACCCAGCACAGTGTTAAAACACTCATGGAAAGCGGGATTAAAGCCGATATCCTGGTGTGCCGAACTGAACATGAACTTTCAGACGACATACGGCGTAAACTCGCAATCTTCTGCAATGTAAAGCAGGAAGCTGTGATTCAATCTATTGATGCTTCCACGATCTACGATGTACCAAATATGATGCTGGAAGAAGGATTAGATACGGTAGTATTAAAAAAATTAGGGCTTCCCAATGATACGGTTCCAAATCTTGACCGATGGAATAAATTTTTACACAGGCATAAGAATCCAAAGTATGAAGTAACCATTGGATTGATAGGGAAATACGTCGAATTACAGGATTCCTACAAATC
>JAWOHC010000175.1:0-3393 GCA_046496275.1 Gillisia sp. | reverse complement strand
CTTCCAGTTCGGTAAAGTAAATGCTCTCCGGTTTTACGGCATCAATTACGCGGCCAATAACATCGCCCACAGTTCCATCTCTAACCATTGAACTGAAAGGCTCAATGGGAAAGGTTACATTAACTAACATTCTCATGACTGTATATTTTAATTTTTCAACTTAAATATACAAAACAGAAATGGCTATATTTGATAATTAATCAATTAATAATGAGCTTATTACACATAAATAAAGCTTAAATTTTAACGGTTTTTTATCCATTTATTTCACTAAAAAACATAGAAGGCAATCCAATTTGTACGGGCATTTTCAATAATTGCACGGATATTATTCTTGAGATGTATACAAAACTGACATTAAAATTGGATTAGGCGATAATTGAAAAGGCCAAAAAGTACGCTTCTGATCAAAATTGAGTCTTAACCGGTTCGTGAAAACCTATCTGCAGTAATTCATGAACCAGAAAGGATCACGGGACGAGTCCCGGATTTCTCCTTTTGTAGAACTCTTATCCTTTGATCTTTTCTGAAAAAAAATAAAATTCCCAGGTTTCAAATTGTTTCCGAAACCATTTGCCCTCATAACCTCGAAACTATTCTCCCATCAAATCAGTTCCGGAAAAACTAAACTCCCTTCTCCTCATTAATCCACCTATCGATCTTATCCTCGAGCAATTGCAACGGTACAGCTCCTGTTTCCAACACCTGGTTGTGGTACTGCCGAATGTCAAAGTTATCTCCCAATTCAGCTTCTGCCCTTTCCCGCAGTTCGCGGATCTTCAGCTGACCTATTTTGTAAGATAAAGCCTGCCCAGGGTTTGCCATATAACGTTCTATTTCAGAAGTAATACTTTCTTCGCTTTCGGCTTCATTGTCCAGGGAGTATTGAATAGCCTCTTCACGGGTCCAGCCTTTGCTGTGCAGTCCTGTGTCTACTACCAGGCGTATGGCGCGGTGCATTTCGGCGCCCAGGGTTCCAAAGTACTGGTATGGATCTGTATATAATCCCAGTTCTTTTCCTAAAGATTCTGCATAGAGGGCCCAGCCTTCACCGTAACCACTGTACCAAAGGGTTTTTCTAAATTGTGGCAGATCTGGATTTTCCTGAGTAAGGGAGATCTGGTAATGGTGCCCGGGAATAGCTTCGTGCAGAAACAGTGACTCGTCGCTATAAATGTTATAGGCAGCAGGATCTGGTACCGGAACGTAAAAAATTCCGGGTCGGGTGCCGTCCAGGGATCCCGGGTTATATTCTGCACTGGCAGACTTTTCCCTGAATGCTTCGGTGCGGCGCACTTCAAATTCAGTTACCGGAGTCTTATCAAAAAGCTTGTCTATATTGGGCTCCATAGTTTTATAGATCTGGTTGAAATTCTCCACAACCTCTTCGGCAGTAGAAAAAGGCATCAGGTTTTTGTTAGTGCGCACATAATTGAAGAAAGATTTCAGGTCGCCCTCATAGCCCACTTCCGCTTTTACCTTTTCCATTTCCGCAGAAATACGCTCTACCTCATCCAGTCCTAACTGGTGGATCTCATCGGCAGTCATATCTGTAGTCGTATATTTTTTTATCTGGTGCATGTAATAGGCTTCCCCGTTGGGGATATCGTCTATTCCGCTGCTTTCCCTTCCCGCAGGTAAATATTCCGTCTCCATAAAATCATGCATTTTCCTATAGGCGGGGATCACCTTATTTTTCACCATGTCGTCGTATTTAGCAATGATCTCCTGCTTTTCTTCTTCAGAAAAACTGTCGGGGATATTTTTTACCGGCCCGTAGAACAGATGGTTCTCATCCTCGTTGGCCATAGCTTCCATTTGCGGGATCACTTTGGCAATAAGGGATTTGGGAAGTACATACCCCAGCTTCATTCCTTCACGCATAGTGCGCTCTGCAGAATTCATCCAGGTAAGGAAGCCGTCAACACGCTGCAGCCAGTTCTCATAATCTTTTACGGTTTTAAATGGCTGCGAACTTGCCCCACTCGCCAACTGGCCCATAAAAAGATTTACCGACCACATTTGGTCTATAGGCATGAATTTGGCATTGTCAAAATTTAAGGTCTCCAGGTTGATATTGCATTCCCACAAAAGAATATCCTTGGACATCTTTTCACTTTCGCTAAGTTCTGTATCATCCATATCAAGTGCCGCCAGTTTATAGGAAGTATAGTAATTGCGCAAGCTGTCTTCATAGGCAGGAGAAAGGAAATCCGGAAACTGGTCGTTATAACGCATATCTCCTGAAGTGGTTGCTGAGATGGGATTAAGGCGTAAACCATCTTCATAATAATTATCCAGAAGCGAATCAAACCGCGCACTTGCGGCCTGCCTTTCGTCCTTTTCACCGGTTTTGTTGTTACCGTCATTACAGGCTGTAAAAGCTAAAATTAAACAAAGGGAGAGGATGCTATTTTTCAACATAATAGGTTTGTTTTATAGTGAAGTTACTAAGGTAGGAAAATTTCGGTGGAAATGGTTTTGGGCCCTTAATGTAGGTTCTCTTTTGCCTCGATGAAATTTTTAAAAGAAAACCCAGATGCCTGAGAATAAGAAACAATTGCTTTTTTTCCAGGCCTGTTGAAGTATAATGTAACAAAGAGAAATAAAAGGTATTGTCTCAGCAATTACTCGTCCTGCTCTATATGATTTAATTAACTTTATAGCCAATTTGAAATATCCTTTGTGAACCCTGCCTATGAACCTAACCAAGTACCTAAAAACCACTGTTGCTTTTCCTTCGGAAGAATTGGCAGATATCATTTCATATTTTGAAAGAGAATCTGTTCAAAAAAATGAGCCGCTTGTAAGGGAAGGACAGGTTTGTACTAAACTCTACTTCATAGAGAAAGGTGTTGGAAGAAGTTATTACCTCACCGAAGCCGGGAAAGAAGTTACACAGTGGTTTTTCGTGGAAGGGCAATTTATGTCCAGCATTGAAAGTTTTTTTCAGCAAAACCCAAGTTTGTATTATTTGGAGATGCTGGAAGATGCTGTCCTTTACAGTATAACCCGGGAAAACCTCGATCTGTTGTTTGCCCGTTACCACAATATGGAAAAACTGGGGCGGCTTCTCTCTACCGAAATGCTCACCCGCGTGGTAAATAAATTAAGTGCCATACAGTTCCAAACAGCCCGGGAACGGCACGATTATATGCTTACCGAATTTCCCGATATCGCAAACAGGGTTGCCCTTGGCCACATTGCCTCCTACCTGGGAATGACCCAGGAAACCCTAAGCCGCATTCGAAGAGCGCGCCCTTCTAAAAAGTCCTGATTCCCATTATTTGACATAGGTCAAAAGAAAGCCCTGGTTTAGTATGGAGATTTGCACTGATATAAAAATTAGTTGCAATGATAACAAACCCGCTTAAAATAAGTCTGCTATGTATG
>JAWOHC010000271.1:0-3238 GCA_046496275.1 Gillisia sp. | reverse complement strand
CTGAAAAATCCGAGCTGGTAAAAAACTACCTTCAGTTCTGGAAAAAATTACCTCAATACTATAATGGCCTCAAAAATATTCTGCTGGAAAAAAATCAGGGATATCAGGGGTTAATCTACAGGCAGGCTTCAGAAAAAATCGAGGAATATGCCCAAAGTCATACCCAAAAACATATTTTCATTGGTTTCAATGCTCTAAATGCGGCAGAGCAGCTTATTATTCAAAAAATGCTGGAATATAATTCACAGATATTCTGGGATATAGACGAGGTTCATTTTCAGGATTGGGATCATGATGTTTCCCTGTTTATGCGGGAATATGAGAAATCCTGGAACTATTATAACGAGCACGAATTTGAGCAAACCTCTAAAAATTACAACACCAAAAAGGATATAGAAATCATTGGAATCCCAAAAAACATTGGCCAGGCCAAATATGTGGGTGAAATCCTTGATAGCTTGAGCAAAGAGCAACTCAGCACTACCGCATTGGTTCTTGGTGACGAGGGTTTGTTGCTGCCCATGTTAAATTCCCTACCACCTACTATTGAAGCGCTGAACATCACTATGGGCTACCCCCTGAAATTTAGCCCTTTCGCTTCACTTTTTGAAAAATTATTTGAGATCCTGAAACTTGAAAAAAACCAATTTTATTATAAGGATGTAATTTCAGTGCTTAGCAACCCTATCCTTCAAAAAGCTACAAAGAACAAGTCTGATGAAGTGATAAACATTATCAAAAAAAATAATCTTCTTTACCTTTCAAAAGATCAGATTATGGATTTCTTTGCGGCGGAAGGAAAATCTATGATTTCCCATTGTTTTATCGAAGGGAAAATCCCTCCCATGGAAATCCTTCAAAATTTTAACCAGCTTATCTTAAAAATACGGGGACTGCTTCAGGAGGACAAGGATGAACTCAATCTTGAATTCCTGTACCTGTATCACAAAGTTATAGAACAGCTAACAGAGCTGATTAAAAAGTATCCTCATCTTAAAACAACAGCTTCCCTTCAAAATTTTTACAAAGAATTAAGCAGCCTTCAAATGCTGGATTTTCAGGGAAAACCTTTTCAGGGTCTGCAACTTATGGGAATGCTGGAATCGAGGGTTTTGGATTTCGAAACCGTTATCCTTACATCTGTAGATGAAGGAACGCTTCCCGCCGGGAAAAGCAATAATTCCTTTATTCCGTACGAACTTAAAAAAGCGTATAATCTACCTACTTACAAGGAAAAAGACGCGATTTACACCTATCATTTTTACCATCTTTTGCAAAGGGCCAAAAAAATATACCTTTTACACAACTCAGATACCGATAGCCAGATGGGTGGCGAAAAAAGCCGTTTTTTGATACAACTGGAACTCGAAAAACAAGCATTTCACAACATCAAAAATTCTGTAATTGTTCCGGATGTTCCCAAAATAGACAATCAGCTGCAAAGCATACAAAAAACTCCGGAGATCCTTGAAAAGATAAAGGCTCTTGCCGAAAAAGGTTTCTCGCCTTCATCCCTCACCACCTACATCAGGAATCCTCTGGACTTTTATATTCAATATGTCTTGGGCATCCGGGATAAGGAGGAGGTGGAGGAAACCGTTGCTCACAACACACTGGGAACTGTGGTACATGAAACTTTAGAGGCATTTTATAAGCCACTTGAAGGAAAGCAATTAAGTATCGAGCTGGTAGAAGAATTTATCAGGAAAACCCCGGAAGAAGTAATTGAAAAATTTAAAGCAAATTACAGCGAAGTTCCTCTTTCCACAGGGAAAAATCTCCTGATATTTGAAGTGGTAAAACGCTATGTCACCAATTTCCTGAAAACCGAATTAGAGGAATTAAGATCCGGGAAGAAAATAGAGATACGGGAGATAGAAACAAATTTAAAAACCCCCTTGGTGATAGAAAGACTCAATTTTCCTGTAAATATTCGGGGAAATGTCGACAGAGTAGATGTTTCCGATGGTGTTTTAAGGATTATAGATTATAAAACAGGGAAAGTACTTCAGAATCAATTGGAAATAACCGACTGGGATTTGTTGACATCCGATTATGATAAATATGCCAAACCCTTCCAGGTATTGATGTACGGCACCATGCTGCTACAAGATAAAAATCCAGAGGTAACAGCAGAAGCCGGGGTAATCTCATTTAAGAACCTAAAAGCGGGATTCCTGAAGTTTGCTGAAAAAGATAAACCCGGACGTGGAGCGATTAAAAAAACGGCTTTAGATGAGGTTATCCTCGAAAAATTTCAAGAACAACTGAAAAAATTAATTTTGGAAATATGTGATCCGGAAATCGCATTTAATGAAAAAGAAATAAAAAGAGCGCATGGAACTTATTAAGAAAACGAATATCCAAATTGAAGGAAGGCACAAGAAACCAATTTTAACCGATCTAATTTTCTCCGATGATGAAAAAGTAAAACCTATCGTTATTTTTTGCCACGGATACAAAGGTTTTAAAGACTGGGGCCCCTGGGATAAAATGGCAGAGTACTTTGCGGAAAATGGATATTTTTTCGTCAAATTCAATTTTTCACACAATGCAACTACGCCTGAAAATCCTACGGAATTTATGGATATTGAAGCATTTGGGGAGAACAATTACATCAAAGAGCTCGATGATTTGCAATCTGTAATTGACTGGCTTCTCATGCCAGATTTTGAGCATGGAGTGCTCCTGAATAGTTCCAGGATCAATTTGATAGGTCATTCCCGGGGAGGTGGGATTTCAATTATTAAAGCAGCAGAGGAAAAACGCGTTGATAAGTTGATAACTTTCTCCGCTGTGAGTGATTTTGGTTCCCGTTTCCCCGAAGAAAAAGCATTGCAAAAATGGAAAGAAAAAGGGGTGAGTTATATAGTGAATACCCGCACAAAACAACAATTGCCGCATCATTTCCAGTTCTACACCAATTTTAAAAAGAACGAAGAACGTTTAACGATTTCCAGAGCCACAAAAAAGCTCGATATTCCGCACCTAATTGTTCACGGAAGCAATGACACTTCAGTTTCAATAAGTGATTCAGGTGATTTATTTGATTGGACTCCTTTTCCGGATCTTCTCCTGGTAGAGGATGCAGATCATGTTTACAATACCTTCCATCCCTGGGATAACAGTGATTTGCCAAAAGCTTTTAAGCATGTGCTGGAAAAAACCCGGGAATTTATGGATACCGAAAAGGAGAATCTTATAAAAAATAAAGACCCAAAATAATACTGCCACTTAA
>JAWOHC010000117.1:0-7557 GCA_046496275.1 Gillisia sp. | reverse complement strand
ATGCTGTAACATATCAGCAGGTAGAAGAAATCGCACAACAAACCGAGAAAAAACTGCTAAAATCGGTGAATTTATTTGATGTTTATCAGGGTAACAATCTGCCGGAGGGCAAAAAGAGCTACGCGGTAAGCTTTATGTTTCAGGACGATTACAGAACCCTTACCGACAAGCAGGTTGATAAGGTTATGAAAAAATTAAAACAGCGCTTTGAGGATGAACTCAAGGCGGAATTAAGGTAATTTTAATGCAACAAACTGGGTTTTGCTTATCAGCTTAAACACCTAAATATAGTTTTTGTTTCCCTGAGCCAAATCGAAAGGTCAAACAAAAACGTCTCGACTGCGCTCGACGAGACGGGTTGAACAAAAAAAGTCCTTTTCAGAAATTCTGAAAAGGACTTTCTATATTCTAAAAATTACCTGGAAGGATCTTCAATCTATTTCCCAGGTAAAAGCACTGTATCGATTACGTGAATTACTCCATTAGACTGGTTTATATCAGCCACAGTTACAGTTGCTACATTTCCTTCAGCATCCTTTAACTTCACTGCTCCACCATCTAACATTGCCTTTAACTCAACACCATTAACTGTTTTAAAAGTCGCTGTTCCATTTCCGCTTTTAATAGCCGCAAGAACATCAGCAGCTTTAAAATCACCGGCAATAACGTGGTAGGTTAATATCCCTTGTAAAGCTTCCTTGTTTTCAACTTTCAACAAAGTCTCTACAGTTCCGGCAGGCAGTTTTTCAAATGCAGCGTTTGTAGGAGCAAAAACAGTAAAAGGCCCTTCTCCCTGTAAAACCCCAACTAAATCGGCTGCAGTTACAGCAGCAACAAGGGTTGTATGATCTTTAGAATTCACAGCGTTTTCAACAATGTTCTTGCTTGGATACATTTCTGCACCACCAACCATTTTAGTGTCTTTTTCCATATTTTGAGCAGTAAGTGATCCGCTCATTAAAAATGTTGCTGTACAAACAGCGATTGCAAAAAATTTCAACTTTTTCATAATTCGTTTTTTTTATTTTACTCTAATTAACGCAGTATTGCCTTGGACGGTTCTTAATTTTAGTAGAATTAATATGATATTAACATACGTTTCAGGCTTCAAAAAGTAAATTTAGAGGTAAAAATTTTATTTTTATTAAAGCGTTGTTGGTTAAAAATCAATTATTTAAATTAGTAATTAGGTTAAGTCGATGAAGATGAAGATAAAGAGAACCCACATTCCCGAAAAAATTTTAAATTTTAGAAACAAAAGAATTTCCCAGGATGACTTAATGGAGCAGGTCCAGCGGATTTTTGAAGCGGAAAGTCTAAAGGATCGTATAATTTTGGAAAACCTCAACGATGTTTCCGAAGTTGAGGAATCCAATAACTTTAATTTTGATCTTTTGGAAGGAGGTCACATTTATCACCTTTCAGACATAGAACGTATTTGTATAGATTACCGGCTTCGATTTTTGAACAGCGCCATCTTTAAAGGGGAATTGCCTTATGAAGCGATCTCAAAAATAAAACATCTTGAAAAAACCCATAACACAAGCCTTAAGGGTTTTAAGATCATGGCGCCGGCCAAGATGTTTAAATTGAAGAATGCAGATGATCCGCTATTATTTGCTCCTATAGGAAATCAATATTATTATCTTATCCATTCCTGGGGCAGGGATTTACATCCGTTAAGGAAACTGATGATGTGGCCATTCAAAGACCTGGAAAATTTCATTGCCTTTGTGCTTTTTATAAGCCTGCTTTTAACCGCCTTGGTACCCGAAGGATTATTTTCCAGGGAACAAACCACCTCCGAATTTTTTATGGTCTTCTTTTTTATGATTAAATGGGTTGGAGGCATTTCAATTTATTATGGAGTGAGAATGGGTAAGAATTTTAGTTCTGCCATTTGGAGAAGTAAATTTTATAACGCCTGATGCGTTAAACTCTATAAAAAAAACATACTGATTTCTTTTGTTCTGTGTATCTTAGATCGAAAATCAAGAATTATGAGTACAGACGATAGTTACGAAAGGGTTTACACGGGCTCTGAAACAAATGTTCAATACCTTCAGGAACTTTTTGAAAAAGCAGGAATTGCATCCAGGGTTCGAAATGATTTTGACTCGGGCTTAAGAGCAGGATTTGGCGGGGGATTGCCTGGACAGGTTCAGTTATTCGCACTAAAATCGCATTTTGACGAAGCTTTAAAAATCGCCAAAACAACCTTCCCAAAAGACTTTGTAGATGGAGAATAACAATGAGAATAGAAACGAGAATTACAACGAAAAAATTAACGAGGTACCAAAGAAAAAGAACATCTGGAACCTGGTCTTAGGGCTTCTTTTTTTGATCTATGGAAGTTACCGGCTATATGTTCTTTCCGAAAACAATTTTCAGGATGACACGCTTAGTCTTATTCTGGCTATAGGATTTATAGCTTTTGGTTTATATGACCTCTGGAAATACAACAAAGGCCTTTAACAATTCTAAGTATTTAACATCCAATAATTTAACCAAAAAAAGCGGGGATTCCTAAAAGGAACTCCCGCTTTTTTGGTTAAATTAATTCCTCAGGAATTTTGAGTTATGCTTTTACCGCGTACATTTTATCGCGTAACTCCCGGATTTTCTTATCATCCATATATTCGTCAAACGTCATATACCTGTCAATTACACCACTAGGAGTTAATTCTACTATACGGTTTGCAACGGTTTGTGCAAATTCGTGGTCATGAGTTGTAAATAGTACAGTTCCTTTAAAATTCTTCAGTGAATTATTGAATGCGGTAATAGACTCCAAATCCAGGTGATTGGTTGGTTCATCCAGCATCAGGACATTGGCACGCATCATCATCATTCTGCTTAACATACAACGAACCTTTTCACCTCCGGATAATACCCTGGAAGTTTTAAGCGCTTCCTCACCGCTAAAAATCATTTTTCCTAAAAATCCGCGAATATAAACCTCTTCCCGTTCCTCTTCAGTTTTTGCCCATTGGCGCAACCAATCAACAAGGGTTAAGTCGTTCTCAAAAAATTCAGCATTATCCAGTGGCAAGTAGGACTGGGAAGTGGTGATCCCCCAGGCAAAAGTACCTGATACCGGCTTTTCATTGCCATTAAGAATCTCATAAAATGCAGTGGTTGCGCGTGAATCTCTTGAAAACACGACAACCTTATCCTCCTTTTTAAGATTGAGATCTATATTCTTAAAGATGGTTTCGCCTTCTATGGATGCTTCCAAACCTTCCATGTTTAAGATTTGATCTCCGGCTTCCCGCTCCCTGTCAAAGATAATGGCAGGATATCTTCTGCTGGAAGGCCTTATCTCTTCAATATTAAGTTTATCGATCATTTTTTTACGCGAAGTAGCCTGTTTTGATTTTGCCACATTCGCGCTGAAACGCATAATAAATTCCTGTAATTCTTTTTTCTTTTCCTCTGCCTTCTTATTTTGCTGAGATCGTTGTCTTGCTGCAAGTTGAGAAGATTCATACCAAAAAGTATAATTTCCGCTGAAATGATGAATTTTCCCAAAATCTATATCGGAAATGTGCGTACAAACTGAATCCAGAAAGTGACGGTCGTGAGAAACCACGATTACCGTGTTATCATAATTGGCAAGGAAATTCTCCAGCCAAAGAATAGCTTCATAATCCAGATCGTTTGTAGGCTCATCCATGATCAAAACATCCGGATTTCCAAACAATGCCTGGGCCAAAAGAACCCTCACCTTTTGCTGTCCGTCAAGATCTTTCATTTGGCTATAATGGTAATTCGCCTTTATTCCCAAATTAGAAAGCAGGGAAGCAGCGTTGCTATCGGCATTCCAGCCATCCATTTCTTCAAATTCAACCTGTAGCACTCCTACCCGCTCCCCATCGGCATCATTAAAATCCTCCTTGGCATAGATCTCGTCCATTTCCTTCTTGATCTTGTAAAGAGGCTTGTTTCCCATAATCACTGTTTCCAAAACAGGGTATTCATCATATAAATTATGATTTTGCTCCAGAACAGACATACGCTTTCCGGGTTCCAGAAAAACCCTTCCGCTGGTTGGCTCTGATTTTCCTGAAAGTATGTTCAAGAACGTGGATTTTCCGGCGCCATTGGCACCTATGATCCCATAAATATTCCCTTGTGTAAAACTGGTAGAAACCTCATCAAACAAAACGCGCTTACCAAATTGAACCGATAGATTTGAAACTGATAACATAAATTTTTATTTTCTTCTAATAAATTTTTGCAAAAGTAGCCAATATTGCCCACTTGATAAAAGATTAACGTTTTAAATAACCCTTTTAACGCGCAGTTAACATCGCTCCGGATAAGCAAAAATTACTTTTGTACCAAATACCCTGAAGTTTAGGATCAACCTCACTTGTTCTTAAAACCTATTATGAATATAAAATCACCTCTTATAGTATTGTTTGCAATTCTAACATTTCTTTCCTGTAAAAAGGAAACAAAAGGCTTGGATGATGTCTACATAGGAGGACAAATTGCCAACCCAACCAGTGCATTTGTTATAATCTCTAAAAACGATGTCAACCTGGACACCCTTTACTTAAATGAGAGTAACAAATTTGGTGGAAAGCTTAAGAATATTGAGGCCGGATTGTATGTATTCAGGCATCCGCCCGAAAATCAAGTTATGTATCTGGAACCGGGCGATAGCACGTTAATTTGGGTAAATACCCTGGCTTTTGATGAATCTATAAAATTTAGCGGAGAAGGTGCTGATAAGAGCAATTTCATCACAAATATTTATCTTTTAAATCAAAAAAATAACGACCTCATTCTTTCTTATTATAAGGTTGAACCTAATGAATTTGCAGGGAAGACAGATTCCATAAGAAATGTGCGCCTGCAAGAATTGGATAAATTAAAGTTGAAAAGAGAGTTTTCAGAAGAATTCTACCAACTGGCAAAAACCAGTATCGATTACGAGTATTATGATTTAAGAGAACGATACGCTCTATTAATCCATAAATACCAAAGAGAATATATTGATAAGATTCCTGATAATTTTCATGAATATCGCAAAAACATCAATTTTAATGATGAACAGTTTCAGGGTTATTACCTCTACTTAAACCTGATAGATGATTATATAAGAGCCGTTTCAGTGGAATATTGCAGTGAAAAAAATATTTCCGGGAATTCCTGTTCCAACCTAATAAGCCTGGAGAACATAAAAAGAAGAATATTAATGACGGATTCCCTTATTCAGATTAAAAATATCAAGAATCCTTTTCTTGAAAGGCTTGCTGCACAGGGTATTATTTTTTCCACCAATATGGAAGAAATTAAATCGATCCTAAAACTGATTGAGGAATTAAACTATGAAGGAAATGCGCTGCCAGATCTAAAACAAATGGCAGGGATTCAGGCAAGCTTGTTTCCGGGAAATAATATTGGGGAGTTAAAATTAATCCAGGCAACCGGGGAAACCGTGCAGTTAAAAAACATTTCCACCAAACCTATAATTACCTTCCATTGGTCTTTAAGCGAACAGGGACATCATAGATTGGCACATAAGATCATTCAAGACCTTAGGTTTAAATATCCGGAAATCAATTTTTTAGGAATCAATGTAGATAAGGATCAAACCGAAATTTGGAAAAGGGTGACTAAAAATAATTCCTATGCTCCGGAATTTGAATTTAAACTCGAAAGGATGCCGGTGAAAGAGCGTTTATTGAAAAATTATTTAAATAAAATGATCTTTCTGGATGCTTCCGGCAAAATAATTAAAGGGGATATTCAATTGAACGCACCCGACCTGGAAACAAGTATCCTTGAATTTATAAGCCAGGGAAATAACCGATCTTAAAAAAAAATATAAATAAACCCCCCAAAAATAATATTTTTGGGGGGTTTATTTATTACTGGACAAGCTTAAGAATAATGCCTTCTTAGTTCCCTTTGTTATAATCTGCCAGGAATTTTGCCAATCCACTATCTGTAAGCGGGTGGTTTAAAAGACCTTCAATGGAAGAAAGTGGACCTGTCATAACATCGGCACCAATTTTAGCACACTCCAAAATATGCATACTGTGTCTTACGGAAGCCGCAAGAATCTGGGTTTCAAATCCATAATTATCATAAATCAACCGAATGTCTGCAATCAGGTTTAAACCGTCTGTAGATATATCATCCAAACGTCCTATAAAAGGAGAAACATAGGTAGCACCTGCTTTTGCAGCAAGCAATGCCTGTCCGGCAGAAAAAACCAGGGTACAGTTGGTACGAATCCCTTTATCACTAAAGTATTTAATAGCTTTAATCCCTTCTTTTATCATTGGAACTTTAACTACTATTTGGTCATGCAATTTTGCAAGTTCCTCTCCTTCTTTCACGATCCCGTCAAAATCTGTAGCGATCACTTCAGCACTTACATCCCCATCTACGATCTCACATATTTTTTTGTAATGATTGATGATGTTTTCCTTTCCAGTAATCCCTTCCTTAGCCATAAGGGAAGGATTTGTAGTAACCCCATCCAGAACTCCAAGTTCCTGGGCTTCCTTTATTTGATCAAGATTTGCGGTATCGATAAAAAATTTCATAGTTGTGTATTTTAAGGTTTTACTTTTATATTAAGCAGCTCCCGGGCAACAGGAACGCTATTTTTTCGCGAAATTACAATTTATAATGTTTAAGGAGCATTTTCTCATATACTTTATCTGGCAAAATACGCTTAAGCGCAATAGAAAATTTTTGCAAGGGCTCCCCTACTTTATAATGCCCTTTTGGATTTTTGGTATGAATGATTTTATAAATAACCTTTGCCATAACCTGAGGATCTTTTCCGGATGCCACATGCTCGTTCATGATATCCAGCGTATTGCCGTAAGCTTTTTTATACGGTGAAGTTTCCAGAACCGGTGCATGATATCTTCCGGCAGCAATATTAGTTGCAAAATCTCCCGGCGCAACATTGGTCATTTTTATATTAGAGCCTTTCAGTTCCATCCTGAAAGCTTCCGTAGTTAACTCCAAAGCGCCTTTGGTGGCAGAATATATTCCGCGGTAAGGCAAGCCCATATATCCTGCAATGGAGGTAATATTGATGATAAGCCCTTCCCCCTGTTTTCGCATATGGGGTAAAACCGCTTTTGTAACATTTAAAGGACCAAAATAATTGGTATCAAAGGCTTTTTTTATCTCCGCTTCCGGGGTTTCCTCAATAGGCCCCGTAATCCCAACACCCGCATTATTGATTAGAATGTCTATACGTCCCTCCTTTTTAATGATTTCTGAAATTGCAGACGTAATAGTCTCATTCCTGGTAACATCAAGCGCTACAAGTGAAAAAGGAAAAATGGCGATCTGGCCTGGATTTCTGCTGGTCCCGTAAACAATAAAATTTTTGCTTTTTAGATACTCACCTATGGATTTTCCAATTCCTGAAGAACCACCTGTGATAAGGACAACTTTTGAAGACGTATCTGTTTTCATAGATCACAAAGATGCGATAAAATTTAAATATCAGATACAAAAAATGGCAAGCGACCCACATCACACCGCTACGACCACTCACCCTTGCTGCGTTCCCGC
>JAWOHC010000054.1:0-3628 GCA_046496275.1 Gillisia sp. | reverse complement strand
CGCGCTTCATCAGCGTTATCGGAAGATCTTATCAATGCGATCACTTCATCGATATTATCGGAAGCAATGATCAATCCTTCTAAGATATGTGCCCTTTCTTCGGCCTTTCTTAATTCATATTGTGTTCTTCTCACAACCACCTCGTGGCGATGTTCCACAAAATGAAAGATCATATCCTTTAGATTCAACATCTCAGGACGACCTTTTACCAATGCGATATTGTTTACACTAAAGCTTTGTTGTAAAGCGGTATGCTTATACAAGGTGTTAAGGACGATGTTTGGAATTGCATCCCTTTTCAGGATATATACGATTCGCATTCCATTCCTGTCTGACTCATCCCGGATGGATGAAATACCTTCTATTTTTTTCTCATTAACAAGATCGGCAGTTTTCTTGATCATATCTGCCTTATTCACCTGGTAAGGGATCTCGGTAACAATAATGCATTCCTTGCCCTGAACTTCCTCAAGGGAAGATTTTGCCCGTACCATTACGCGCCCGCGTCCTGTTTTGAAGGCTTCCCGAACGCCGTCATATCCATAGATGGTTCCTCCTGTTGGAAAATCCGGAGCTTTTATATAGGTGATAAGTTCATCGATATCAATATCGTTGTTCTCAATATAAGCGATGGTTCCGTCAATTACTTCTGAAAGGTTGTGCGGTGGCATATTGGTTGCCATACCAACAGCTATTCCGCTGGCACCGTTCACAAGAAGATTAGGCACCCTGGACGGCAATACTGTTGGCTCTTCCAGAGTATCATCAAAATTCAAACGGAAATCCACTGTTTCTTTATCGATATCTGCCAACATATCTTCAGCGATCTTGCGCATTCTTGCTTCGGTATATCGCATTGCAGCCGGACTGTCTCCATCAACAGATCCAAAGTTACCCTGTCCATCTACAAGCATATAACGCAAACTCCATTCCTGTGCCATTCGCACCATCGCTTCGTAAACAGAAGAATCACCGTGTGGGTGATACTTTCCTAAAACTTCCCCAACGATACGGGCTGACTTTTTATGGGCACCGGTGGCCCTTATTCCTAATTCGTGCATTCCAAATAAAACCCTTCGGTGAACAGGTTTTAGTCCGTCACGCACATCAGGCAGCGCACGTGACACAATGACCGACATCGAATAATCGATGTAAGCCGATTTCATTTCATCTTCAATGTTGATAGGAATTAATTTTTCTCCTTCAGCCATATTAACATAGTTTAATTTAGTTCAAAAATCTAACGTGCCAATTTAAGCATTTTCCCAATGTTATAAGGCCTAAGTGCTGCTATTTTGATTAATTTTATTAACAAATATTTGGGCGTGCTTCGTTGATAAGTTGCTTATTTTAAATTTTGTTTATTAAAAGTAATTTTGTCTATTAGCTAACGACTCATAAACGGGTATAATTTTTGAACGTTTTTGAGAAAAATAAATTAACGAGAAAGGAAATAAGATGGATGATAATTTTTCACCCAAAGTAAAAGATGTCATTGCATTCAGCAAGGAGGAAGCTCTAAGGCTGGGTCATGACTTCATTGGAACGGAGCACTTAATGCTTGGTCTTCTTCGTGATGGAGATGGGAAAGCTATAAATATATTGAACGCGATGGATATTGATTTAAGCCATTTAAGACGAAAAGTAGAAATATTAAGCCCGGCCACTGCAACCGAAACAATCACTTCAAATGAGAAAAAGAACCTGCATTTAACCAGGCAGGCAGAAAGAGCGCTAAAAACTACATTTTTAGAAGCTAAACTTTTTCAAAGTTCTTCTATAAATACAGCCCATTTGTTACTATGTATTCTAAGGAATGAGAACGATCCTACCACAAAACTTCTTAATAAACTCAAGATAGATTATGATGGGGTTAAAGATCAGTTTAAATACATGATCACAAACGAGGATGATTTTCTGGAGGGACCAAAAGCGGAATCATTTTCAGATGAAGACAGTTCTTCAGATGATGCTTCTAAAGACAACCCTTTTAGCAGCAGTACCGGGAAAGCCAATAAAAAGTCTAAAACTCCGGTATTGGATAATTTTGGAAGGGATTTAACCGCGATGGCCGAATTGGACAAACTAGACCCCGTGGTAGGCAGAGAAAAAGAAATTGAAAGAGTAAGTCAGATATTAAGCAGGCGTAAGAAAAACAATCCATTGCTCATCGGGGAACCGGGAGTGGGAAAATCGGCTATTGCAGAAGGCCTGGCATTGCGTATTGTAAAACGAAAAGTATCCAGAATATTATTTGACAAACGCGTGGTAACACTTGATTTGGCAAGCCTTGTTGCCGGCACCAAATACCGTGGTCAATTTGAGGAACGCATGAAAGCGGTGATGAACGAACTGGAAAAAAATGATGATATCATTTTATTCATCGATGAAATCCATACAATTGTGGGTGCCGGTGGCGCAACCGGAAGTCTGGATGCCAGCAATATGTTCAAACCAGCTTTAGCTCGTGGCGAAATTCAATGTATCGGTGCCACGACCCTGGATGAGTACAGACAGTATATTGAAAAAGATGGTGCACTTGAGCGCAGATTCCAGAAAGTGATCGTTGAACCTACCACGATAGAGGAAACACTGGAGATATTAAACAATATCAAGGATAAATATGAAGATCATCATAATGTTACCTATACTCCGGAAGCCATTGAAGCCTGCGTTAAATTAACCAGCAGGTATATGACAGAAAGGTTTCTTCCAGACAAAGCTATAGATGCCCTGGATGAAGCAGGTGCCCGGGTGCATATCACCAATATTGATGTTCCAAAACAAATCCTTGAACTGGAGAAAAAACTGGAAGAAGTACGTGAGAGCAAAAATGCTGTTGTCAAGAAACAAAAATATGAAGAAGCGGCAAAATTAAGGGATGATGAAAAAAATCTCGAAAAAAATCTTGCAATAGCTCAGGAAAAATGGGAAGAAGAATCCAAAAAGCATAAGGAACTTGTTACTGAGGACAATGTTGCCGACGTGGTTTCAATGATGACCGGAATACCCGTAAACAGGATTGCACAAACCGAGATCAAAAAACTTGCAGAATTACCTGTACGAATTAAAGGTAAAATAATTGGGCAGGATGATGCAGTGAATAAGGTTGTAAAAGCAATTCAGCGTAATCGGGCAGGATTAAAAGATCCAAATAAACCAATTGGTTCCTTTATTTTCCTGGGACAAACGGGAGTAGGTAAAACACAACTTGCAAAAATTCTCGCAAAGGAACTTTTTGACAATGAAGATACCCTCATTCGAATAGATATGAGCGAGTATATGGAGAAGTTTGCAGTTTCAAGATTGATAGGTGCACCTCCGGGATATGTTGGGTATGAAGAAGGCGGGCAGTTAACCGAAAAAGTGCGCCGTAAACCATATGCGGTAATTCTTTTAGATGAGGTAGAAAAAGCACATCCCGATGTTTTCAATATGTTATTGCAGGTTCTGGATGACGGATACCTTACCGATAGTTTAGGTCGTAAGATCGATTTCAGGAATACCATAATTATTATGACCTCGAATATCGGCTCCAGAAAACTCAAAGATTTTGGACAGGGAGTAGGTTTTGGAACGGCTGCTCAAAGATCGCAAATCGACGACAACACCAGAAGTGTTATTGAAA
>JAWOHC010000012.1:0-11042 GCA_046496275.1 Gillisia sp. | reverse complement strand
ATCGAGTACCAGTACGCGGGCAACGACACCACCAACCGGACCTGCCGCGCCTGCCATTCCCTGGGCCGGGTCATCACCCAGCGCCGCACCGGCGAAGAGTGGGGGCTCGTCGTGGCCATGCACCGCGGCTACTACCCGGTCGTGGAGTTCCAGGGCTTCCGGGGCTTCGGGGACCCGCCGCGCCACCCTATGGACCAGGGAATCCGGCACCTCAGCAGTGCGTTCCCGTTGAACACCCCCGCGTGGACTGCCTGGAAGGCCACCATGCGGGCACCGCGCCTCGAGGGCACCTGGGCGCTCTCGGGGGAGGAACCGGGCAAGGGGCCGTTCCACGGTCGCGTCACCATTGCCCGCGGTGCGGCCGATGATGAGTTCACCACCGAGGCGGTCTACCGCTACATCCGCAGCGGGGCCGAGGTGCGCCGCAGTGGCCGCTCGGCGGTCTACACCGGGCACCAGTGGCGCGGCCGCTCCGCACTTGCCACCGCGGCCGATGCGCCCTGGCGCGAGGTGATGCACGTCGCCCCCGACCAGCAGTCCATGACCGGGCGCTGGTTCACCGGCGGCTACGACGAGTTCGGCATGGACGTGACTCTGCACCGGGTGCGCAACGACGCGGTGGTCGCGGCCGCCCACCCCCACGCGCTGCAGAGCAACCGGACGCAGGAGGTCACCTTCTATGGAGACAACCTCCCTGCCGCGCTCACCGCGAGCGCGGTGGACCTGGGCCCCGGCGTGCAGGTGCAGCGCGTGGTGCGCGCCAGCAGCAGCGCGGTGACGGTCGAGGTGCAGGTTGACTCCGGCGCTGCAATCGGTGCCCGCGACCTCTTCCT
The DNA here is from genome assembly GCA_046496275.1 of Gillisia sp. Taxonomy (GTDB): domain Bacteria; phylum Bacteroidota; class Bacteroidia; order Flavobacteriales; family Flavobacteriaceae; genus Gillisia. The sequence goes on along the minus strand of JAWOHC010000012.1, from coordinate 10,209 downwards.
GGCCGGCACACCGCTGCGGAGTGCGGTGCTGGTCTACGACACCGTCAGCCGGATCAGTGTCACCCCGCGCTTTTTGACAACAACCATCAATTATACAGACGATTTAGTAGCACGTTGCCGTAAAGGTGAGGAGCGGGCGCAGCTGGAAATTTATAAGAAGTATTATAAAGCCATGTACAATACAGCGCTAAGAATTGTAAATGATGCTCCCGAAGCTGAGGATGTGATGCAGGAAGCTTTTATAAAAGCATTTTCCAAACTTCACACCTTTGAAGAAAAATCCACTTTTGGAGCCTGGCTGAAAAAGATCGTGGTGAATCTTAGTATTAGCTCGTTTAATAAAAGGTCTAAGTATAAAGAGGTTTCTTATCAGGATGAATTCAAAAATGAGCTACAGGAAGAAGATGGAATAGATCTGGAAGAAAACACTAAGAACTCACAGGTGCAACAAATCCTCCGTGCGATGAAGGAACTAAAAGAGAATTACAGAATCATGCTAAGCCTCCACCTTATTGAAGGATATGATTATGATGAGATTTGTGAAATACTTGATATAACCCCTGCAAATTGCAGGACCACAATTTCAAGGGCCAAGGAAAGCCTACGAACAAAATTAATACACCATGGAATTTAAAGATATAGATACCCTTTTCAGAAATCAGGATTTTGATGTCCAGGAACCTGCAACGGGACACAAGGAACGGTTTTTAGAAAAACTTAAAGCGCAAAGGTCTCCTTCTAATACTGGGAAATTAAGAAGGCTTTGGATTCCCCTTTTAGCCATAGCTGCAGGATTCCTCTTAATTATTATGCTTGCAGGGAATTTGACTGGTTTTGGAATCACGAATAATTCCGGGGATCTGGCAAATGTCTCTCCGGAAATGAAGGAAACTCAGTTGTTTTACTCCAGCCTTATCAAAACAGAGCTCGCCAAGGTAAACGACGTGAAATCTCCAGAAACTGAAGCTATCGTTAACGACGCCCTGGCTCAAATGGAAAAACTGGATCTGGAATATGAGAAATTAAGAAAAGATTTGGTAAAAAGCGGTCAGGATAAACGGGTGATCTTTGCAATGGTTTCCAACCTGCAGCAGCGAATTGACATTTTAAACAATGTATTATCAAGAATAGAAGAAATAAATCAACTTAAAAATCCTAATGATGAAAGCAACTATATATAAACTGGTATTGTTACTTGCATTAAGCCCAACAATAGCTTTTTGCACCAATTCCGGACATGACAAAGAATTTGAGGGAAGAATTACAAAAGAGAAAAAAGTTTCCAAGAAATTCAATGTGGCTGCAGATGCCATTTTAAAAATCGATAACAGCTACGGCAATATCGATATTTCCACCTGGGATCAAAACACCGTTAGCATTGAGGTTTTTATTAAGACCAACGGAAACGATGAAGAAAAGGTACAGCAAAAACTGGATGAAATCAGGATTGAATTCAATCAAACTTCTGCAGGAGTAAGTGCAAAAACCCATTTTTCAAAAGAAAGCAACTCCTTCTGGAATATGCTCTTCAGCAATAATTCTAATGTGAATATGGAGATTAATTACATCATAAAAGCGCCGGTAACAAATAATGTAGACCTCAGGAATGATTACGGGAATATTTTTATCGATAAACTGAAAGGAAATTCAAAGATAAGCTGCAATTATGGAAGGATCGATATTGGAGAATTGCTGGGAACAAGTAACCACATCAATTTTGACTATTCCAGAAACAGTCATTTTAATTATATCAACAAAGCCGTGATCAATTCAGATTATTCTGACTTCACGATAGTTGAAGCTGGATCCCTGAATATCAATGCCGATTATACCAAGTCGCATATTAAAAAAGTGGAATTGATCCAGTTCACCGCCGATTATGGCAGTATGAATGTGGATAAATTGAAAAGAATCGTTGGTAACGGGGATTATATTAGCGTAAAACTGGGACAAGTATTCCAGTCGGCAGATTTAAATCTGGATTATGGCAACCTGGAAATTGACAAAGTGATTAAAGGAGCCGGAGAGATCAAAATCACATCAAGCTATGCCGGAGTTAAGATAGGTTATGCTGAAGATCATCCGTTTCAGTTTAATATAAATACCTCCTACGGAAATGTGAAAGGAATGGACAATTTTGAGGTTGATAAACAAAATCAAACTACAACGAGTAAGAGTTACTCCGGGTATCACCTGAACAATTCAGCAGGCAGTACCATAAACATAAAATCCAATTATGCCGGAATAACATTTAATCAAAAATAATATTCATCAATAAATAACAACAACATGAAAAGAACAATCCTGATACTCGCAGCATTAATATTAAGTATAAGCACAGCAAACGCCCAATGGTGGAAAAACGAGAAAATAAAGGGAAATGGAGAAATGATTACCCAAAGCCGAACAGTTTCAAATTATGATAAAGTAGCCCTTGTAGGTTCTATGGATGTGGAACTCATTTCGGGAAAAGAAGGTGCATTGAAAGTAGAAGCAGAAAGCAATTTACAGGAATATATCACCACCGAAGTTAGCGATGGAGTGCTCAAAATCTCTGTAAAAAAAGGGGTTTCCATATCCCCATCCGGAAATCGTGGGATTAAGCTTATTGTTCCTTTTGAAGAGATAGAAGGTGTTTCAATAACAGGCTCTGGAGACATAAGGAATTCAGATCAAATCAAAGCGAAGAGTTTTGAAACCCGGGTAACCGGTTCCGGTAATTTAAAACTGAATTTGAATGTCAAGGATTTAAACAGCGTCGTTACAGGTTCGGGAAATACTGAATTAAAAGGAAGTGCAGAAAATTTTTCCTGCACAGTGACAGGATCTGGTGATTTTGATGCTTTTAATCTCAGGACGTTCAAGGCCGAAGTGGTTGTTTCAGGATCCGGAGATGTGGAAATAACAGCAACTGAAGAACTAAAAGCGCGTGTTTCCGGTTCCGGAGATATAAAATTTAAAGGGAATCCCAAAAAAGAGGATTTTAAAACCACAGGTTCAGGATCCATATCTTCCAAGTAGTAGAAAAAATTCCGGTTGATTTACCAGAATTATGCTTATCCGTTTAGAAACCTAAAAACAGTTTTTGCCCCCCCTGAGAGCAGTCGAAGGGTCAAACAAAAACGTCTCGACTGCGCTCGACGGGACAACTCGACTGCGCTCGACTGGACACTTTTAGTTCAATTTTGCATTTTGGGTCTCTTAACGAGAAATACAAAACAGAATTTCTATTAAATCCCTCCTGAATGGTGGGAATAAAAAACCTTCGATGATTCCTTATTAAGGATTCACCGAAGGTTTTTTGATATGTATCTTTTTCATTGTTGTCCGGTAAACATTTTTATTAAAGCTGAAACCACGCCTGTAGTGAGCATTCCGAGGAGATTTTTAAAAACAGACCTTGCTTTTATAAATTTTTTAAAATATGCTGATAATTAAAGTGTGCTGGAAAAATTAGTATTGTAACTAAATGTTTATCAGTTAATTGGAAACAATGTACTTCCCTGATTAGTGTTGACCGTTTTTAAACATTAATTTTCAATGGCTCTTGTAATTTATCTCCCGCCGAACTCGCAGAATACGCAGAAATTAATCATTGTTTTTTAGCCACGAATGCACGAATATTTTTGTCTTGGCTCCTGTCTCTTGTATCTTGATTCTTTACCGGACATTACTGTATCTTTTTGAAAAGTTATTGTTTTATCACATAGGTTTTCTTCTCGGGACCAATCCCTTTTAGGGTTAAAGATTTCCATTCTTTGGGCAAAACCTCATTTTTCTGTTCAATTCCGTTTTCGGTAATATGCAATCCTCCAAACCCAAACAGCACTACCTGAAGCATTCCTCCTGCCCCGGTTGCAAAATAGGGATTATCACTGTTCGCCGCCTCGGCAAGGGCACCAAATGGCGGCCTTTTATTAGGCTCATAACTTTCCTTAAACAACCTGTAAGCTTCTGAAGGATTTCCTAAACGTGCATAGATCACGGCAAAAATGGATTTCCCCATGGCAGGACCTATTGGAGATAATTTTGGTTCGTAATATTCAAGATCTTTTAAAACCGTTTCCTTATCGGATACTACATCTAATGGAAAGGTTAGCAAATTCACATCAGCCTGTTTTATAATTTCACCATCATAAGTCCGGTTTTCCTTAGTGGTTCCGTCAGGAAACTTGTGAATAACAATCTTATCTGCAACTTTAGTCCATTGAGGATCTACTTCTGCACCAACTTCTTTAGCTGCCAACACCGCATATCTTAGTGCGGTGATGGCCGATCCGTTTGTAAATGCATTATCATCTATATTGGCTAAAAATTCATTGGCTCCCACAACATTATTTATGGAATAACTGCCATCTGGATTTAGTGTACTGCGACTCACCCAAAAATCGGCAATCTCCTTTATAACCGGAAATCCCTTTTCTTTAAGCCAATCCTTATTTTTAGAAACCCTGTAATAATCCCAGAAAGCGATGGCAACATCGGCGGTAATATGATGTTCAAAAGTACCCGTTAACGCCCACGCTGGAGTGGCTTCTTCCCCGGTATCATCACTTTCCCAGGGAAACATAGCGCCCTTATATCCAAAATTGATGGCCTTTTGTTTCGCCTTATCCAATCTATCCGACCTATAATTTACCAGAGATCTTGCAATATCCTGATTAAGCATTAAAAGCGGAGGAAACATCCACAGCTCTGTATCCCAAAAGATATGGCCATTGTAATTTTGGGAAGACAGTCCCATAGGAGCGATACTTAAGTCGGAATCTCCTCTTGAAAACGCATATAAATGGTAAAGCCCAAGACGAACATCTAATTGAGATTGTAAATCGCCTTCAATAATAATATCTCCTTCCCAAAGTTCTTCCCATAATTTTCTGTGTCCATCCAAAAGTTCTTTTCGTGGTGTTAATAAATTGAAAATCACGAAACGCTCCGATTCTGTTTGCGGATCTTCAAAATCCTGGGTAGTTGCCTGCGCAGCGGTCCATGCAAATTCACTGGTTTCGCCTTTTTTTATTTTTTTCTGAAAAGATAATTGGGTATCATATTCTGAAACACTGGTATGGGTTAGTTCCGGCCGCTGATGTTCCCTGGTAGAATTAATGTCATGCCAGATAAATGTTGCCGAAGTTCCAACGGTATGTTTTCCGAACCGACTTTGTGCAACAGTTTGAAGTATAGGCATGGTAGTTTCCAAATCCTCAAGTATCCTGAATGTGCTTATTGGATCCTTATATTCTTCCGGAGTCTGGATCTTGCCGGTAACTTTAATGCTTATATCGGTTTTAGCCTGCACCTTAAAATCTATGTATCCGGTGTACTGTACATTCCGAAGTGCATAAATAGTGTATGAGATTTGTGCTTTGTCATTAAAATCAAAGGAAGTGGTAAAAGCTGCTTCCTTCATATTCAAGGTTTGCTTCCAGTTGGAAACATTAGCCTCGGTGATTTTCACACCATCTAATTCCATTTCCAGGTTCCCAAAGTTCATTCCCAGCAATATTTTACTAACTCCAAGCTGGGATTCCTTGTCATAAACATTGTTTAAAATTATGGAGCGTACCTCAAAAGGTTTGTCTTCAGGCAAAATTCCAATCCGGCCATTGGCGGCCACGATTCCTGTGTAGGCATCCACTTTTCCGCTGGAAATAGACCACGGATCCTCCGGAGACTGACTCCAGAGCGTTGTGGAAAAAAAGATAAGGGTCAAAAAATATAAATTTTTCATCTGTAGATATTTATTGTTTTTTTATAAATTTAAGATAGTTTATTTTAAGAATAATTCCATTTGTCCATTACGCTGCTTCATTTTTTTGCTGAATTTAAGGGGATTCTTAACAATAAAATCACTCCTGCAATAAAAAATAGGACTAAAAATATAATAGCATTCCGAACGCTCCCTGTCAATTGCGCCATAATTCCGTATAAAACCATCCCTATTACAATCCCTACTTTTTCAGAAACATCGTAAAAGCTAAAATAACTGGTGGTATCCAGAGTTTCTTCGGGTAGCATTTTGGAATAGGTAGAACGAGATAACGCCTGGGTTCCTCCCATTATAAGACCCACTCCGGCTGCAGCAAAATAAAACTGAAATGGAGTTGTTATAAAATATGCATAAACACATATCACGATCCAGAATAAATTAAGGATGATCAAGGTCCTGATATTGCCGATTTTTATAGCGGTTTTGGATGTTAAAGTAGCTCCTACGGCTGCAACCAATTGAATAAGCAATATGCTCACAATCAATCCGGTGGTTGCATTCTGCTCTCCCCAATCCAATTCTTCGATCCCAAAATAAGTGGCAACCAGCATGATGGTTTGAACAGCCATACTGTAGGTGAAAAAGGCAACCAAATAGCGCTTTAAAACCAATTGATGGGTAAGTGAATTATAAATAAGGCGTAGCTCCCTAAAACCATTGAACAGAATATTTTTGGTCATTTTCTGTTGTTTAGTTCCTTTTGGCAAATAGTAGTAGGTATATTGGCTAAATCCAATCCACCAAACCCCAGTTAATACAAAGGAAAGCCTGGTTGGAAATCCTTCATTCTCAAAACCAAACCATTCATAATTAAGGATCATGATCAAACAAATCACAAGTAAAATAACACTCCCTATATATCCCAGGGAAAAACCTTTTGCACTTATTTTATCCTGTTGATTGGGGTATGCGATATCCGGCAAATACGAGTTATAAAACACCAAACTTGACCAAAAACCTATCAAAGCCAGGAAATAACACAGCAAACCAAACCAAAGATATTCCAGATTGAACCAGAATAATCCAATGCAGGAAACGGCCCCCAGATAACAGAAAAATTTCAAAAAGAACTTCTTATTCCCTACATAATCTGCAATTCCTGAAAGCAATGGACTAATTATAGAAACTACCAAAAAAGCCAGTGCAGTCACATAGCTTATCAAAGAATCATTATTTATAGAATATCCCAGAAAGTCTACGGTATCTTTAATAATTGTACCATCTTCATCTTTTACAATGGTAATGGCTCCGTAAAAAATTGGAAATATGGCCGAGGCGATTACCAAACTGTAAACTGAATTTGCCCAATCATAAAAGGCCCAGGCGTTCAATAACTTTTTACTTCCTTTGGGGAGATTTTTCATTTCTTAAAAATAGAAAAAGCTGCCCATTAAGAGCAGCTTTTTTTACAAAATATATTTTTAAATACTATTTAAAGGAAGTAACTCCATACTTTTTAGCTTCAGCTTTTGCTTCCGGAGCCCATTTGGTAAGATTGGTGATCCTTGTTGAAGAAGCAGGGTGGGTGCTTAAAAATTCAGGTGGTGCCTGACCCCCGGCTTGTGCGGCCATTCTTCTCCATAAATCGGCGGCTTCTATAGGATCATATCCGGCAATTGCCATTAAAGTTAGACCAATTCTATCAGCTTCAGTCTCGTGACTTCTGCTAAATGGAAGCATTACACCTACCTGAGACCCAATTCCATAAGCCTGAGCAAAAATTTGCTGGGTTTGTTCGCTTTTTCCGCTTAATGCTACACTTCCGGCAACACCAACCAACTGCTGTAATTGCCCTGCACTCATACGCTGTGCGCCATGATCGGCAAGCGCGTGAGCTACCTCGTGAGCCATAATTGTGGCAATCCCGGTTTCATCTTCTGCGATAGGTAAAATTCCTGTGTAAAATACAATCTTTCCACCTGGCATCGCCCAGGCGTTAACTGCCGGATCCTCTACAAGATTAAATTCCCAGGCATATCCATTTAAATACCCCTGGTATCCGTTTGCATTTAAATACCTTTCAGATGCTGTTACGATCTTTTGTCCTACATTCTTGATCATTTGTGCCTCTGAAGTTCCGGTAACAACCTTATTTTCAGTTAAAAACTGGTCGTACTGTTGAAAAGCCATCGGAAATAGCTGTTCATTGGAAACAAAATTTAAATTTTTTGCTCCGGTAAAGGGATTGGTTTTGCAACCAGCCATTACCAGCACTGCAAACACCCCTATAATTAAATTCCTAATTCTCATGATTTGTTGTTTTAGATGGTTAAAAGTACAAAACCACACCTGCGGTTTGTAAATGTTTATGCTTGCTTTAACAGTTTACCATTTTCAAAAATCTTGCCGTTTTTAACATCCTCACAGATAGTAAGTGTTGCGGCTGGTTTAACTTCAAATTCCTAACTTGCGGTTTTATTTAAAATATGACTAAAGCTAAAAAAGATAATACCCCTGTTCAGGTTTTACTAACCCCTCAATATATTTTGAGTACAGGAAAAATATTAACCAAACTCTCCCCATTTCTTGCAAGTCGTTTTGCTGCACAATTGTTTTTAACACCCTTCAAATACCCTTTGCCTGAAAGGGAAAAAGAAATGGATGAAAAGGCTGAACAAAGATCAATTCTTGTTAAAACGATAAACAGAAAGATTATAGTTTATAAATATGGAACAGGGACCAAAAAAGTACTTCTGGTGCATGGATGGAGTGGTCGCGGTACCCAAATGTCTGTTTTGGCTGCTCAATTGGTCGATAAAGGCTTTACTGTTATAAGTTTTGATGCTCCTGCTCATGGAAAGGCTCCCGGGAGAATGAGTATGATGCCCTATTTTATTGAATCCATTCATGAAATAGCAAAGGATTTTGGTCCCTTTGATAGTGCTGTTGGCCATTCTTTGGGAGGCATGTCCTTATTAAGGGCCGTGAAGGAAGGCTTTTCACTTAAAAAACTCGTACTTATAGGAACTGCAAACAGCGTTACCCATATTACCAGGGAATTTGCGCGGAATATGAAATTAAACGATTCTGTTGCCACAAAAATGAAATCCTATTTCGATAAAAAATTTGGGGAAGATATGGATGTGTATTCCGGAGCCTTTTCTGCTGAAAGTGTGAACATCCCAACATTGGTAGTGCATGATAAAGACGATGTGGATGTAGCTATAAGTTCAGCCTATGAGATTTCAGAAAAGTTGGTGAACAGCGAATTATTTTTAACTGAAGGTCTTGGCCATCGAAAGGTATTAGGAAATCCGGAGGTTATTAACAAAATCACAACGTTCGTCACAGCATAATAATTGTAGTTTTGTAAAAAAAGAGATGAACAAAGTATTTATGGCACTGTTTGCAATTGTAATTTTTGGATGCAACGGCAATGCACAAAAAAAAGAATCCAAAACAAAAGTTGAATATGCAGTAACCAAAACCGAAGCTGAATGGAAGGAGATTTTAACTCCTCAGGAATACGAGGTGTTAAGAAAATCTGCCACCGAAAGACCTTTTTCCAGTCCATTAAACAATGTCAAGGAACCCGGAACTTTTGTGTGTGCTGCCTGCGGAAATGACCTGTTTAAAAACGAACATAAATTTGAAAGCGGTACCGGATGGCCTAGTTTTGATCGTCCTATAAAAGGCGGTGTTGGATATGGATCTGATACAAAACTGGGATATCAACGGGATGAAATTCATTATGCCGATTGTGGCGGACATTTAGGTCATGTTTTTGATGATGGCCCAGGAGCAACAACAGGTAAAAGATACTGTATGAATGGAGTAGCAATGAAGTTTATTCCCGATTCAAAAAAATAAACAGATGAAACATTCCGTACAATAAAATTACCCGAACAGTAAAATTATTATGGATGTTACATATGATCGTTAAAAAACGCTTGTATTGAGCGAAGTCGAAATAAAATAAAAAACAGATGAAAAAATATAGTGTAGAAAAATCGGAATCAGAATGGAAGCAAAAACTTTCTGAAGAACAATTCCGGGTTTTAAGACAAAAAGGAACCGAAGCGCCACATACGGGAAAATACAACCTTCATTTTGATGAAAATGGAGATTACCGGTGTGCGGCCTGTGATGCTAAACTGTTTGAAGCAAACAGCAAATTTGAAAGCGGTTGCGGATGGCCAAGTTTTGATGAAGCAATTGAAGGAACCGTAGAATACATCAAGGATAACACCTTTGGAATGGAACGCACAGAAATTTTGTGTGCAAATTGTGGAAGCCACTTAGGACACGTTTTTGACGATGGCCCCACTCAAACCGGGCAACGCTATTGCGTGAATTCGGCAAGTATAGAATTTAAAAAATAACCTAAATCAAAGTATTATGAAAAAGATTGTAACCTTATTGTTTGTCTCCGTTTTCGCATTTACATCCTGTAGTGATGATGGAGCAGTTGGGCCACAAGGGCCTCAGGGACCACAAGG
>JAWOHC010000381.1:0-8454 GCA_046496275.1 Gillisia sp. | reverse complement strand
ATGTTGAATCTAAAGGATATGATCTTTCATTTTGTGGAACATCGCCACGAGGTGGTTGTGAGAAGAACACAATATGAATTAAGAAAGGCCGAAGAAAGGGCACATATCTTAGAAGGATTGATCATTGCTTCCGATAATATCGATGAAGTGATCGCATTGATAAGATCTTCCGATAACGCTGATGAAGCGCGCGGTAAATTGATCGAGCGTTTTAAATTATCCGAAATTCAGGCCAAAGCGATCGAACAAATGCGATTGAGACAACTTACAGGTCTTGAACAGGATAAACTTCGGTCAGAATATGACGAGATCATGAAAACCATTGAGGACCTTAAGGATATTCTTGATCGCAAGGAGCGGAGAATGCAGGTAATCAAGGATGAATTGCTTGAAATAAAAGCAAAATATGGTGATGAAAGAAGGTCTGTTATTGAATATGCAGGTGGAGATCTAAGCATTGAAGATATGATCCCGGATGAGCAGGTAGTAATTACTATTTCTCATGCAGGATATATCAAAAGAACTTCGCTTACCGAGTATAAAACCCAAAACAGGGGAGGAGTAGGACAAAAAGGTTCTACCACAAGAAGTGAAGACTTTTTGGAATATCTGTTCACGGGGACCAATCACCAGTATATGATATTTTTCACCCAAAGTGGGAAATGTTACTGGATGCGGGTTTATGAAATTCCTGAAGGCAGTAAAACCTCAAAAGGGCGGGCTATTCAAAACTTAATCAATATTGAGCCGGATGATAAGGTAAAGGCTTTTATATGTACTCAGGATCTTAAAGATGAGGAATATATCAATAGTCATTATGTTATTATGGCTACAAAAAAAGGTCAGGTAAAAAAGACCTCTTTGGAGCAATATTCACGACCACGGGTAAACGGAATTAACGCCATAACCATTCGGGAAGATGATGAGCTTATTGAAGCAAAGCTTACCAATGGGGAAAGCCAGGTTATGTTGGCTTTAAGAAGCGGAAAAGCGATTCGGTTTGAGGAAGGTAAAACAAGGCCAATGGGGCGTAGTGCTTCCGGGGTTCGAGGTATTACCCTTGCAGATGATAAGGATGAAGTCGTAGGAATGATTGCGGTGAATGATATGGAGGCCAACATTTTGGTGGTTTCCGAAAATGGGTATGGAAAACGATCAAAATTAGAGGATTACAGGATCACAAACCGTGGAGGAAAAGGTGTGAAAACCATTTCTGTAACTGAAAAAACAGGACAACTGGTTACGATCAAAAATGTAACCGATAAAGATGATCTTATGATTATCAATAAATCCGGACTTGCCATAAGAATGAGTATTGAAAACTTAAGGGTAATGGGAAGAGCCACGCAAGGAGTGAAACTTATCAACCTTAAAGGGAATGATGCCATAGCTGCCGTTGCAAAAGTGATGAAAGATGAAGATGAAGTTGAAATTTCAGATGAAGCTGATTCTACCGATATTAGTGGAGAAATTTCGGATGGCACAACAATTGCAAACGATAGTGAAGAGTAAATAATAATCAAAACCAAAAATAAAATGAAAACCAATATTTTAAGTTTAGCATTTTCCTTTTTAACGGTAGTTGCTATAGCACAAAAGAAAGAGATCCGCGATGCCGGGAAAGCTGTGGATAAAGGGAGTTATGCGGAAGCAAAAACACTCTTGAATCAGGCGGAGCCATTGTTGTCTGAGGCAAACGATAGTTATAAAGCAGATTATTATCTTTATAAAGGTCAGGCATATCTTGGAACCGGCGAAAATAAAACCATTGAGGACCTTATGATCGCTGCCGAGGCTTTTAAAAAAGCGCAGGAAATGGGCAATGCATCTGCTGCTGAAGGATTGACCACAGTAACAAACAGTTTGGTACAGGGTGCAATCAATGATCAGAATAACCAGGCATTTGATAAGGCTGCAGATAAGCTATATGCAGGGTACCAGTTGAGTGCTTCAGACACCCTTTACCTGTATTACGCTGCTTCCAACGAAGTAAGTGCAGGTAATTATGACAAAGCATTAAAATACTATGAGGAATTAAAAAACCTTGGATATACTGGAATCGAAACTCAGTACGTCGCAGTAAATAAGGCAACTGGAGAAGAAGAGGCTATGAACCAGGCCCAAAGAGACCTTATGGTTAAAACAGGGGAATACATAAACCCCGAAGATCGGATCTCAGAACCAAAGACAGGAGAAATCGCTAAGAATATCGCTTTAATCTATATTCAGCAAGGTCAGGATGATAAAGCTATAGCCGCAATGGAAGCTGCAAAAGCTGCTAATCCAGGTGATATCACCCTTATGCAATCTGAAGCCGATATGTATTACAGAATGGGTGATAAGGCAAAATATAAGGAAATAATGGAAGGAATTATTAAAAATGATCCTAACAATCCAACTTTATACTATAACCTTGGTGTTACTTCTTTTGAAATAGGAGATATTGACGCTGCTATTTCTTACTATAAAAAGGCTCTTGAACTTAGCCCGGAAATGGCAGATGCCCGCTTGAATATTGCTGCTGCTATTCTATCAAGAGAAGCTGCAATTGTTGAAGAAATGAACAGCCTGGGAATGAGTAAGGCCGATACTGATAAATATGATGTATTATCAGAAAAACGTAATCAAATATATAAGGATGCATTGCCTTATTTAGAAAAGGTGATTGAAAATAGTCCATCAAATATTGAAGCTTTGCGTACCGCGATGAATATTTATTACCAAATTGGGGAAGATGCAAAAGCAACTGCCTTGCAGGAAAAAATAAGTCAGATTCAGGAATAATAACGGATCTGTTATAGGGAATAAAAAAGAGGTTGCCATTTTTGGCAACCTCTTTCATTTTTAACTATTTCTGAAACTTTTAAATCTAAGCTTAGATGATCTTTTTGATAACTCTTAATTGATGGGTATGTTTTTTGGAATCAAGATTGAAAATCCCTGAATGATCTATTCGGTCTATTCTTACTTTACCATCTACGTGGATAATATAATTATCCGGCATCATGATCCCAACGTGGGTGATCTTCCCCTCCGGATTATCAAAAAAGGCAAGATCTCCAGGCTCGCTTTCTTCTATAAAACTTAAAGGTTCCCCTTGCGAGGCTTGTTGTATTGAGTCCCTTAGCAGGGAATATCCGTTTAATTTATAAACCATTTGGGTCAAACCACTGCAATCTATTCCAAAAGGCGTTTTCCCTCCCCATAAAAAGGGAGCATTTAGGTACATTATAGCCGTTTCCACCAAATTTGATTTCTCCCTGGAGCCGCTCAAAATTTGCCCGTCATAGCTTTGCTTCAATATGGGAGCTGCGTTTAATAAAGATCCTATTGGGATGAGGGTAAACCGGTTTTGATCATCTATAAGGTGTTCTATCAAATCTGCAGAATACTTCGCAGTTGCCTTACCCAATTCCAGGTAGGTGTCTTCTTCGATCTTAAGGAACTGCCTGTTATCTACCCAACCTTCATAAGAATCGAAAGCAATACGTATACGGCTCCATTTTCCGCGTTCTTCAAGAATTTTAAAATGTTCTCCAAATAATATCTGGTTGACCATTTCAGAAGTATTTGCCGGCTCCATACGAACAGGCACAATACTAAGGTTACATATTCCGTATTGCATCAATTAAACATTGGAAATTGGACTTAATCTCTTTGAATTATTATAGCCGAAGCACCACCACCACCATTACAAATAGCGGCTGCACCAGTTTTGGCATTATTCTGTTCCAAAACGTTCAAAAGAGTTATGATAATGCGTGCTCCGGAACATCCAAGTGGATGGCCCAAAGAAACGGCGCCTCCATTAACATTGGTGTTTTTATCTGTTAAGCCCAATAATTTCATATTGGCTAAACCTACAACGGCAAAGGCTTCATTAAATTCAAAATAATCTACATCATCCTGTGTGATCCCTGCTTTTGCAATAGCTTTAGGCAAAGCCTTTGCAGGAGAAGTGGTGAACCACTTTGGCTCCTGGGCAGCATCTGCAAAGCCTTTAATGCTTGCCAATACCTTTAATCCCAATTCATTTGCCTTTTCCCGGCTCATCAATACAAGCGCTGCAGCCCCATCGTTGATTGTTGAAGAATTTGCTGCGGTTACCGTTCCATCTTTGGTAAATGCCGGGCGTAAAGAACCTATTTTATCTATTTGTACATTTTTAAACTCTTCGTCTTCCTTTACAATAACAGGATCTCCTTTTCTTTGTGGCACCTCTACAGGTACTACCTCATTATCAAATTTACCATCTTTCCAAGCCTTTGCAGACCGATTATAGGATTGTACGGCAAAAGCATCCTGATCTTCTCTTGAAAAATGGTGTTCGCTGGCACACAGATCGGCGCAGGTTCCCATGGCATTTTGATCATAGGCGTCTACCAGTCCATCTTTTTGCATCCCATCAATCATGGATGCAGGACCAAACTTTTGTCCGGTTCTAAGGTGCAAATAATGAGGGATAAGGCTCATGTTTTCCATTCCTCCTGCCACAATAATATCGGCATCTCCAAGCATAATTGCCTGTGCACCCTGCATCACAGCTTTCATTCCGCTTGCACAAACTTTATTTACGGTAGTACAAGGTACTGTATCAGGGATTCCTGCGCCAAGAGCAGCTTGTCTTGCGGGAGCCTGACCAACGCCTGCCTGTACTACATTTCCCATTAAAACTTCATCAACAAGTTCCGGGTTTAAATTTATTTTATTTAATGCTCCCTGGATGGCTATAGACCCTAACCTGGTGGCTGGAACTGTAGACAAACCTCCAAGAAAACTTCCTATTGGCGTCCTTGCGGCACTCACTATTACAACTTCTTTCATAATGATAGTATTAATATTTCTCTTGTTGCGAATTTAGTGATTTTATAAAGAAGAAACCAAGGCTTCTTAACACAGATGATTTTTTAGTACATTTGAAAAACAGTAAAAAATAGAATGACCAATTTTCTCAATAATTTATATAAAAACCAGGCTTTATTTTACAAGGTTTTTCTTTTTATCCTTACCGCTGTGGTTATTGTATATCTTCTTCCCAAGGGTGGGAAATTTAAATATGAAATCACAAAAGGAAAGCCATGGCAGTATGAAAATTTATATGCTCCCTTTGATTTTGCGATTCTAAAGTCCGATGATGAAATTGTAAAGGAAAAGGATCAGATCATCTCCAATAATATTCCTTATTATTCTTTTAATGAAGCAGTTGTAGCGCAGATAAAATCCCAAATTGAATCGCAGATAAAAGAAGTTTTTTCAGATAGCATTCTTAACAGAAAAAAAAGCGCTATCACCGCATTTGTTGATAAAACATTGGATGAACTTTATCAATACGGTATACTTGAAGAAAAGAAACGCTCTAATCCTGAACAACTCGTTTATTTAAGAAAAGGTACAGAGGCCTTTGAAATTAATTATGACCGGCTTTTTTCACAGGACGAAATACAGCCTTTCTTAACTTCGTCTATTTCCGGTACCAATTTGGTATCGATCCAACCGGAACTGCTGGAACTTTTTTATACGGTTATAGAGCCCAATGTTATTTTTGATTCGTCACTTACCCAAAAAGAACTGGATAGCAAACTAAACAACATCTCTTATACCCGCGGAAGCATAGAACGGGGAACGATCATTATCTCTAAAGGGGAAGTGGTGGAAGGTGAAAAACTCGATATTCTAAACTCGCTGAAGCAGGAATTTGAGACACAGCTATGGAGCGATTCCAGTTATAACTGGATCCTGTTTGGATATAGCCTGCTGGTGTGCATGGCCTTATTGATGCTGTTATTGTTTATAAGGAATTACCGAAGGGATATCTATGATAATAATGTTAAGGTTTCCTTTATCTTTTTCAATATATTACTGATGGTTTTTCTTACTTCCCTGGTGGTGAACTTTGAATCCAGATATGTTTATATTGTCCCTTTATGTATACTTCCATTAACCCTAAAAGCCTTTTTCGATTCAAGGTTAGGATTATTCACTCATGTTATCACCGTCCTTATTTTAGGTTTTATAGTGCCAAACAGTTATGAATATATGTTCCTTCAAATAATTGCAGGAATCGTAACTATCTTAACCGTTTCAGAATTATATAAACGGGCGAATTTATTTATTTCAGTTGGGCAGATAACCTTTATCTATATCCTGGTATATTTTGCCTTCATCATTATTCAGGAAGGCAATATCCAGAACCTGGATTCGGAAATATTTCTCACCTTTATTTTGGGAGGATTGGCCACCTTGTTTGTCCAGCCTCTTATTTACATTTATGAGAAGTTATTTGGATTGGTGTCAGATATGTCCTTGCTGGAATTGTCAGACACCAACACTAAATTATTAAAGGAACTTTCAGACAAGGCTCCCGGTACTTTTCATCATTCGCTCAATGTTGCCAACCTTGCAGAAGCAGCAGCAAATGAAATTGGAGCAAATGCGATGTTGGTTAGGGTAGGAGCGCTTTATCATGATATTGGGAAAATGGAAAATCCCACCTATTTTTCTGAAAATCAATCGAGTTCCGTGAGTTCCCATGATGAACTTTCTCCAAGGGAAAGTGCCGAAATAATTATTGGTCACGTGATTCGCGGAATTGAAATTGCCAAGAAAAATAACATTCCCGATAGAGTAATTGATTTTATAAGAACTCACCACGGCACCTCTACGGTATATTTCTTTTACATGAAGGAAAAAGAGATGAATGAGGCTGTTTCTTCTGAAGATTTCAGGTATCCCGGCCCGATTCCCTTTAGCAGGGAAACCGCGATCCTTATGATGTGTGACAGTGTAGAGGCTGCAAGCAAAAGTCTGAAAGAACCTACCACCGCCAAGATCGATTCCTTTGTAGAAAAAATTATAGACAAGCAAATGGAAGAAGCACAATTCCTGAATGCCGATATCACCTTCAAGGAAATTCAACTCATCAAAAAAGTCCTCAAGCAAAAGCTTAAGAACATCTTTCATCTAAGGGTGGAATATCCTGAATAATTAAAAAGCCCTGAAGGGGCAAAATACATCAGCGAAGGGCATCGCCCATCGAATAAAAGAGATTAGTTTAAAAAAGCCCTGAAGGGGCGAAATACACCAGCGTTGTGCATCGCCCATCGAATAAAAGAGATTAGTTTAAAAAAGCCCTGAAGGGGCGAAATACATTAGCGATGTGCATCGCCCATCGAATAAAAGAGATTAGTTTAAAAAAGCCCTGAAAGGGCGAAATACATCAGCGATGAGCAACGCCCATCGAATAAAAGAGATTAGTTTAAAAAAGCCCTGAAGGGGCGAAATACACCAGCGATGGGCATCGCCCATCGAATAAAAGACGTTGGTTTAAAAAAGCCCTGAAAGGGCGAAATACATCAGCGATGGGCATCGCCCATCGAATAAAAGAGATTAGTTTAAAAAAGCCCTGAAGGGGCGAAATACATCAGCGATGGGCATCGCCCATCGAATATAAGACGATAGTTAGAAAAAGCCCTGAAAGGGCGAAATAAAAAGGGGTACGAGGAATAGCGCACCACAGAATTGGTGCACTACACGATGTTTTTAATTCCCTCATTGAGGGTTTAATTCTCCAAGGTGAATTCAAGGTTATCTACTATATCCCCATATTGATCTACCATAATCTCAAAAGAAGTATTTTTAGATGTAACTGAATAACCAAGGTTTAATAGCTGATCCTGGTCTATTTCTGCCGTATAGGTTCCTGGTTTTAGTCCCAGATACGTGAAATATCCGTCCCCTTCACTCAGGATACGTGCGGCAATATTTCCCTTAATATCTAAAACGTTCACAATAATCCGTCCCTGACCTCTTTTTCCGGAAGCATCTTCCATATAAACCATTCCCGCAACTTCTCCCATAACTTCAATTGGAATATGCAGGGTTTTAAATTGGTTAGGGACAGTTTCTACAGCGATTACAGGATTCCTGACTTTCCAGGCTATATTATCGAGGCTTATAGGATCTATCTCAATTAACAAGGGCACATAAGGTTGCAAATCATAGATCCTGATGGTGGTTTTATCCTCACTGTAAACCAACCTTCCTCCCAGGTTTTTCAGTTTTAAACCGGGGACATTGGGTTCATCTTTATCCCATTTCCCGTTGAAATTGAGATCTAAGAACGGAATTACGGTTATTGCGCCTTTTCCAACGCTGTTGCGATTATTATAAGTGAGATAATTGGTGCTGTCGTCAAAAAGAAAACTTCCCCTTGCCGATTGTACAAAAGATGAATTCTGGTTTCCAATTCTCGACATTGCGGTAGTCTGGGCAAAATCGAATAAATAGCGCAATCCTACCTGGAAAGTATAAGTATTCCTTAGAAAGTTGTGTTCATAGCCTAAATTCATAAATCCTCTTTCAAAGACAGGCCTTTCCAGGTTTAATATCATATTGGTAAATCTGTTAGAACTAAAATCGTACTGAATTTATGGAGAAAACAATAATTGATAAGCC
>JAWOHC010000362.1:0-4804 GCA_046496275.1 Gillisia sp. | reverse complement strand
TTTTTGTTGACGTTGCAATAACTTCGATAACTTTTACTATTGACATGATTTCAGTTTAAATTGGTTATACATTTTTTAAGCCATCTGAAAGTAGCAAAGAATTAACCAAAAGTCAAATGATTAACATAAGATTACAATAGAAATAAGATCCCAAATATTTTCCTTAGAGACCAATTATCTCTAAGGAAATTCGCGAGTAATGCAAAAGAAGAAATAGTTAGAATTGTGATGAAATCCAAGCGGAACGGGATCTGAAATTACCCGCTTTTGGGGTTAACAAAAAAAAAGCTCCTTAGTTTCCTAAGGAGCTTAAAAAAGGGTGGAAGACCGGGTTCGAACCGGCGACCCTCGGTAACACAAACCGATGCTCTAACCAGCTGAGCTACAACCACCATTTATTCCGGATGCAAATGTATCTTTTTTCTTTATTTTCACAAAGAAAAAATAGAATTAAATTAGATCAAATATGGAATCAACTGCAGGATAGCGCTCTACAGTGTAGCCTTCAGCGTGTTCTGTACCAATTAACCTCCCAAGATCCCTCGCTCTGTAAGTTATACTGTCAAAAAAGTTGTCGCTGGAGATTGGAGTTACGGGTTCTTTGCTCTCTTTATCAAAAAATTGTGTCTTGTAGGCTCTCACCGAATCCAGTTTTTTATCCATATATCCTGAAATATCCACAACGATATCCGGAGAAAGATTTTTCCATTGAATATAGTGGTACACATGCTTAGGCCTCCAGGCCGCCTGGTTGTTTTTTTCGTGAATGGTTTCAATTTTTGTTAATCCACTAAGAAAACAGGCATCACTTACAAGTTTTGAACCTTTCCCATGATCTATATGCCTGTCATGTATCGCGTTACATAACACAATTTCAGGGCGGTATTTTCTAAGGATCTTTATAACCTCCAGTTGGTGCGCAATATTATTCTCAAAAAAACCATCACTAAATTCAAGATTATGCCGAAATTTCACTCCAAGTATCTTGGCAGCTTCAGCCGCTTCTTTATCCCTGGTTTCAGCAGTACCACGGGTTCCAAGTTCCCCGCGGGTAAGATCCAGGATACCAACCATTTTACCTCTATCAATTTCCTTTGCAATAGTTCCCGCGCAACTCAGTTCAACATCATCCGGGTGTGCTCCTATCGCTAATATGTCTAATTTCATCTTTTATTATTCTTTACTTTCAATTCTTAGCAAGGATATTTTTTTTTCATTTAGCTCCCTGCTTACTAGCATTTAGGCCTCTTCTATAACATATTTGACTTCCTTCAGCGCCTGCTCGATATCGGCTATCAAATCTTCTTTTTCCTCTATCCCTACAGAAAATCGCATCAAACCATCTTTAATCCCCTGTTTAGCCCGGTTTTCCGGACTTAATAAAGCATGTGAGGTTAGTGTTGGAGATAAAATCGTAGATTCTACTCCCGCCAGGCTCATAGAAGATTTTATCAACTTTAGTTTTTTCTGAAATAAAGAAGCGTTTAAACCTTCTTTTAATTCGAAAGAAAGCATTCCCCCAAAACCTTTCATCTGGGATTTTGCAAGTGCATGATCCGGATGCGATTTAAGTCCGGGATAATATACCTTTTCTATGTCGGCATGATTTTCCAAAAATTTCGCCAGTTTTTTGGCGTTTTTATTTTGAGCTTTTACGCGCAGCCCCATCGTTTTTATGCTGCGTTCCAAAAGCCAAACCGTATAATCACTTAAACTGCCCCCAAAATTCTTGGCCAGCTGAAAAATGGTATTGATATGCTCTTCTGAAGAAATCACGGTGCCGGCAAGAATATCACTATGCCCACCCATATATTTGGTTGCAGAATGAATCACCACATCAATGCCAAAATCAATTGGATTTTGATTTACCGGAGACGCGAAGGTATTATCTATCATACTTATCAACCCATGTTCCTTTGCAATTTCCGCCACCGCTCTTATGTCGGTAATAGTCAGTAAAGGGTTGGAAGGGGTTTCTATATAAATAACTTTAGTGTTCTTTTTGATTTGCTCTTTAAAACTTTCAGGCTGAAGGTCTTTTGTAAAGGAATACTCGATGCCGAATTTTGCAAATTCTTCAACCACAAGATTACTGGTACCTCCATAAAGCGTGTTTTGTAACACCACATGATCTCCTTTGTGTAAAAAGGCCATAAAAGAAGTACTAACTGCAGCCATTCCGCTTCCAAAGATCAATGCTGCTTCTCCGTGCTCTAAAGCCGCCATTTTTTGGGCCAAAGCAACCTGATTGGGTGTATTAAAATACCGGGGGTAGCGTTTTACCTCAACATCTTCAAAAGCATACGAAGTCGACATATATAACGGGGATACAGCTCCCTTAAATTGTTCATCTTTCAATTCTCCGGTATGAGTGCAAACCGTATTGATTCCTGGGTGTTTTTGAGCCATAAAAGGTGTTGGAATTTGATTTGTTTTAATTTTGCTCTAATGTAAAAAGAAATTTTTGAAAATATCCCTCCCTGAGAATTCTTCAAACACAATTTAAAATCAGTAATGTCCGGTAAAGAATAAAGAACAAAGACTATTTCTCAATTAACTGATAAACATTTAGTTATAATCCCATTTTTTTCAGAACACTTTAATTATCCGTATAATTTAATAAATTTATAAAAGCAAGGTCTGTTTTTTAAAAACTCTTTAAAATGCCCACTGGAGGTATGGTTTCAGCTTTAACAAAAATGTTTACCGGACAACAATGATTTAAAATAGAGATTCTATGTTATCGCCTGTAATTCAAAAATTGAAAATCTATAGATCGTTAAGCTGAAACGGGGAAAATAATTCAAATTTCCACGAAATTCCTCCCAAATTGAAAGGTTGATTTTCTTCGAATCAAGACTGAACCTCGACAAAATCTCATTCATCATCCAGCAAAAAAAGGCAGATATTTTCAGAAGTTAAATTTGGTTAAAGTATCAATGTTTCACTGCTACACACTGTATTTATTGTAATTTTAAAAAAAAATAAATGATATGAGCAATGTAAAAGCATACGCAGCAAAATCTGCAACCAGCGATCTAAAACCTTTTGATCTTGAACGAAGGGAACCAACTGCAGAGGATGTTGAAATTGAAATTCTTTACTGTGGAGTTTGCCACAGTGATATACACACGGTTAGAGATGATTGGAAGAATGCAAAATATCCTTCTGTTCCCGGACACGAAATAATAGGACGGGTTACCAAAACCGGTGCAAATGCAACAAATTTCAAAGAAGGTCAACTTGTTGGGGTTGGCTGTATGGTCGATTCCTGTCAGACGTGCAGCGCATGTAAGGACAACCTGGAACAATATTGTGAGAATGGAGCAACATTTACCTACAATAGTGAGGATAAGCATTTAGGCGGACACACCTTTGGTGGATATTCTGAAAAGGTGGTGGTTGACAAAAAATTCGTTTTAAATATTCCTGAAAATCTGGATGTGAAAGCAGTTGCCCCGCTTCTGTGTGCCGGGATAACCACCTGGTCACCACTGCAGCAGTGGAATGTAAAGAAAGGGGATAAAGTTGGGGTTATAGGATTAGGAGGACTGGGCCATATGGGTGTGAAGCTTGCCAATGCAATGGGAGCTCATGTTGTAATGATTACCACTTCGGCGTCAAAAACTGAAGATGCAAAAGATCTTGGTGCTCAAGAGGTACTAATATCCAAAGATCAGGATCAAATGGCTAAGCATAAAAATTCCTTCGATTTTCTTTTAAATACAGTTCCGGTTGGTCATGATGTCAACCCTTATATAGCTTTGCTGAAAAGAGATGCTACTATGGTTTTGGTTGGCGCAATTGAGCCTTTAGATCCAATTCACGGCGGCGGACTGATAGGAGGACGAAAACGCATTGCAGGATCTTTAATTGGAGGAATTAAAG
The DNA here is from genome assembly GCA_046496275.1 of Gillisia sp. GTDB lineage: Bacteria > Bacteroidota > Bacteroidia > Flavobacteriales > Flavobacteriaceae > Gillisia. The sequence goes on along the minus strand of JAWOHC010000362.1, from coordinate 916 downwards.
AAACTCAGGAAATGCTGGATTTCTGTGGGAAACATAATATTGTTTCAGATGTAGAAATGATCGATATTCAAAACATCAACCATGCCTATGACCGCATGATTAAATCGGATGTGAAATACCGGTTCGTGATCGATATGAAATCTTTGAAAAATAGTTAATAGTCAGAATAACCTAAGGTTGTAATTTTTACTTCGTGGTTTCTGAAACACTTAAAAAGCAGTTGGAAAAAGTTCCAACTGCTTTTTTGTTTAGAATATTTCCTTCTTAATGATCCTTATATCTGGTATTTAAAAAATTGATGAAAACAATCCTGAGCTTTTAGGTAAAGGTGATTTTCTTAAAAAGTACTAAGGTTTTTTCCTCCAAAAAATTTATTTCAGAACAACTTTTTTATCTTTACCTGTTAAATCAAAAACCTCGGGGCAAACCTCGGGGAACCTGCCGGTCCGTCAGCCGGGTTAAACCCCCAATGATGGATTGAAATTCATAAACCTTTGCGCTCCAAAAATCACGTTTTCCGGGAGCTTTTAAAAAATACTCAATGCGATCATTATTTATAAATATCAGGGAGTTACTTCAAATAAGGGATGCGGCCGTAGAAAAAGTTTCAGGATCCAAAATGCAGGAATTGCCCAAAATTTCCAATGCCTGGCTATTTATCGAGAATGATACAATTTCAGATTTTGGGAAAATGGAGGATCTGCCGGAGATTCAGGTAGATCAAACCATCGATTTGTCGGGAAAAATCGTGCTTCCCTCCTGGTGCGATTCGCATACTCACCTGGTTTATGCCGGAAACAGGGAACAGGAATTTGTTGACCGCATAAACGGACTTACCTATGAAGAGATCGCAAATCGTGGCGGTGGGATCCTGAATTCTGCTAAAACATTGAATGAAACTTCAGAAGAAGAATTG
>JAWOHC010000333.1:0-9284 GCA_046496275.1 Gillisia sp. | reverse complement strand
AATTTCCCTTCCATGGCCGAAACATTGATAATATGCTTTTTACCCGTATTTTCCTTTTTCATCAAGGCTGAAAGTCGGTTGCACAATACAAAAGGTGCTACTGCATTTACCAATTGTACTTCCACCATTTCGGTGGTTTCTATCTCCCCTAATTTCAATCTCCAGCTATTTGTTTTCCTGAGATCTACCTGTTGAAGATCGGCATCCAGCTGCCCTTCCGGAAAAACCTCTTTTACAGACAGCGAATTATCAAAACTATATGGGATTTGCGAAAGTTCTGCCGAAGACCGTAATCCTATTCCAGGTTCTGGACCGTGCCAGGTTACCGGTAAATTTTGATTGTTCCCAGTGCCTTCAGCAAGGCTTTTCAATTCCTGGAGGCAGTGAATATGATTTTCCAGCAGGTCCTGGGCCCGAAGGGGCAGCTCACTTACAGGCATGGTTTCCTTAACCATTAGATGCTGATAAAAACCTGCAGGACGCCTCACGGTTTGCGCGGCATTATTGATCAATATATCAAGCCGGTCATATTTTTGTTCGATATAATTACAGAATATTTCCACACTGGGTATATGCCTTAAATCCAATCCGTGAATTTTTAACCTATGCCCCCATTCCTGAAAATCATCTTCCTTAGAAAATCTAATGGCAGAATCTGCCGGGAATCTTGTAGTGGCAACAACTGTTGCACCAGATCTTAGCAACATCAGGGTTATATGATAGCCAATTTTTAAACGGGAACCGGTAACAACTGCTACCTGGTTGCTGAGATTGGCTGTTTGAAAACGTTTGGCATAATTAAAATCTCCACACTCGTTGCACATGGTATCGTAAAAGTGATGCAGTTTTGTATAAACCGCTTTACACACGTAACAATTTCGCGGAGATTCCAGCTCGAGTTCTTCATTTTTCCCTGAAAGTTCTATGAGTGTAGGTGCAATAAAAATAGTTGCTTCCCGTGCACTTCGTATTCCGGTTTCTTTGCGGGCGTGTTTATCCCGCTCGATCATTTTTCGCTTAGCTGCTTTTTTGGCATCTTTTCTGCGGCGGGCAAACTCATCCTTATTTGGTCGGGTGAGTAATCCTGCTGCCGACATAAGCGCTATGCGTTGCTCCTCTGGCAAGTCAAACAATTGATTGGTATCTCCCACCAACTGCTCCAAAACTGAAATACATTTTTCGATTTCTGTGTGGCTTAGCGCTTTGGCTTCATCTTCATTTCCGGAATTCATATATAAATATTCATTGTTTGTTTATTGGTCTCCAGATAGCTATCGGGAGTAATTCGCATTACTTCATTTGAATTTGCATCTGGAGTTTCCTGCATGCATTCCCAATCGATTAATTTCAGTGAGCAAATATAAGTTTAAAATCCAATTTTTTCAGCTGAATGGAATGGAGTTCCTTTTTGAAAAATATATCAGATGAATGGGAAGGTTCCGGATTTGATTATGATTTTTTCTGTTTTTAAATACATGGTATCTTTACAAAACAGAAATTCATTTAAAACAATAGCAGCTTGCATCCAAATAACGTACACAATCAGGAATATGATATGGAGGCTTTGACCGGTTCTTTTCCGGAATTGTCCAACTATATTTTTCAGAATGATTTTGGGAAAACCACCATAGATTTTTCCAATCCTGAGGCGGTTTTACATTTAAACAAAGCGCTGCTGAAACATCATTATCAAATTGCCAACTGGAATATTCCGAAGGATTACTTATGCGCTCCAATACCCGGGAGAGCAGATTATATTCACTACCTGGCCGATTTTCTTACCGGAGAAGGAGTTGATCCTAAAAGCATAAAAGGACTTGATATTGGGGTTGGGGCAAATTGTATTTATCCCATTTTAGGAGCCAGGATCTATAACTGGAACATGACCGGAAGCGATATTAGTTTAAATTCTGTAAATGCAGCCAAAGCAAATGTTACGGCTAATCCCGGGCTGACGAATTTCATTGAAATTAAACACCAGCAGGATCCCGGGAAAATTTTTACGGGAATTGTTGTCCCAGGAGCCTATTTCGATTTTAGTATGTGCAACCCTCCTTTTCACGCTTCGGCAGAAGAGGCAAAAAAAGGGAGTCTTAAAAAATTAAAAAATCTTGGAATAACCGGGGCAGCCCTCAATTTTGGTGGGCAAGCCAATGAATTGTGGTGCAATGGCGGGGAAGCATTATTTATAAAAAGAATGATTAGGGAAAGCCTTGTATTTAAAACACAAATAGGGTGGTTTACCTGCCTTGTATCGAAAAAAGAAAACCTGCCTAAAATTTATAAGCAGCTAATTAAATTAAAGGCTGTTCACAAAACCATTGAAATGGCCCATGGCAATAAAAAAAGCAGAATAATTGCGTGGAAATTTAGCTAAAGGCTTTTAAGACTCAAATGCCGAAAGGACCGTCTACACTGAATTTTATTGAATATCCGGAAATATCCTTTTAAAGATTCATCGTGGCCGTGATAATTGGTTTCTTAATTCCTAAAATTTGAAGTAGATTCTTCAAAAATTCTTGTTTCAGCCCGGATAGTTATTCTTAAACTTCACTATATAATTCTCGTGTATTTTGTAAAACCATTATTAAAGCTGACTTTAATCAGTTTTTTAAAACATTAAATTTTATAAATTTACATTCGTTATTATAAAACGGATAAATTATGAAAACTACAAGAGAATCTGCAAAGCAAGAAAGTCACAATGAACTTGTAAATAATTTACAGGAACTGCTTGAAAAAAATTATGATGCTGAGAAGGGATATAAAAGAGCGCTGGTAGATACAAAAGATGAGCATTTAAGGCGATTTTTGAAAAAACAGATCGTTCAAAGAAATCATTTTGCTACAGAACTTGATAAGATGATCCGTTCATTAAATGAACGTCCAATAGAAAAAGGGAGTGCCGCCGGGGATTTCCACAGAACCTGGATGAACATAAAAACCATGCTTAGCGCAAATAAAAATGAGGCCCTTTTGGAAGAATGCATCAGGGGTGAGAAGGCCAGTAAAAAAGAATATGAAGAGAAGTTAAAAAAATATAAATTTCCACTTACTATTTCGGAAACCTTAAAAAGGCAGTTAAGTGAGATCAGCACTACAGTAGAAACAATTAAAAAGATGGAGGATCTCGCAGAAAATTAAATTTTCATAATACATTAAAAGAAGTCCTGGGGAAGCTTATCCCCGGGACTTTTATTTTTTCTCCTTTTCCTCTCTTATTGGGATAATATATAAGGGGATTGTAGCAGATTTTAAAATTTCAGAGGCTACATCTCCAATGAAAAATTTCTCCAAAGCACTGCGGCTGTGAGTTCCTATAACCAAAACATCCGCATTCCATTCAGAAGCATAATTTAAAATTGTATCGGCAGTATCCCCGCGCCCAATATGGGTTGACAGTTCAGGATCCTTAAAGTGCTCTTTTGTTTTTTCCAGAAAACCCTCTGCCACATTCTGCACTTCATCCTCCATTGTAAGATCTATATCCATGTTGTAACCGGTGTATCCCATAAATGCAGGATATTCCATTCCATAATATTTAATATCAGTGATCACGTGCATGATACAAACACTGGCCTGCATATCTTTAGAGAGTTTATAACCTGCCTCGGTTATTTTTTCTGAACTGGGACTATAATCTACGGCGATAAGTACTTTCTTCATAATTTAAAATGATTAAATTGTTAAAATTATCTCTTTAAAGTTAACCTATAAAAAAATTATAGTCCCTTAACAACTTGTTATAATTTCTTCACTATTGAAGTTAAGTGCTCCTGAATGGAATAATTGGGATCATTGTTGTCCGGTAAACACTTTAGATAAAGCTGAAACCATATCTCCATTGGGAATTCCAAAAAGATTATAAAAAACAGACCTTGCTATTATATTTTTTAAAATAGCCCAGTAGTTAAAGTGTTCTGAAAAAAAAGGGATTATAACTAAATTTTCACCAGTTAGTTATACTTAAGTTCTGGTTCTTGATTTTTACAGTTTCGCCAAAGGTGGAACGAACTTGCTTCCTTACCGGAGATGGCTGAAATGGAATAAAGATTTACTCCTTTACAATAATTATAGTGGCCTTGTCACCTGTTAACAGGTTCCAACGATTGGAATTAATGATTTCCCCCATTTCATTAATTACAGCTAAAGCTGCTGTATTTGGGCCTGAAGTTCCCTGATTGAGGGCTTCAAATTCTATGGTATTAAAACCTTTTTCAAGGGTAGCAAGAATAGGAGTCCAATTGCTTCCAAGGGTAATGCTGTTTTGAATAACGACTCCATTTAACCAAACCCGGATTTTATCCCCATCCACATATTGATCGTCCCTACAATAAAGCTCCACAAAATTTCCTTTGGTTTTAAAATCACCCAAATATTGATCTCCGCCAAAATCTGACTTCGGCTTTTCATCTTCTGCCCATTTATTTTCAATAAAATCACCCGCGCTAAGAAGGTCATTTTTAGTCCTCATTTCAATGGGTTTAGGTTTGGTGGGATCATCCTTCAATTTATAATCAGGCCTAGGCGCTTCACGCAATAAAATCGAGGGCAATCCACCGGAATTGCTTCTAGGCCCTTCAAAAACAGGTTTATTGGAAGTAGCCGGAAATTCGGTTTGTGCAAAGGAAACTATTGAAAATGATAGAAGAAAGAATGCTGAAAGCCAAATTTTCATAGGATCGTTGGTTTTAAATTAATTCCCAGGTCTGTAAGAGCAATAACTCAGCCAAAAATATGGAATTTTAAGTAATCCTTGCAATTATTCTGTTTTTGGTATTTTTAGAAAATGAGTTTCATACTATTAGTACCAATCCTCAAATTTCTTATTAACTTTATCAAAAAGAATTATGCAAGTTGTTAACCTTGAGGAAAAACATTCGGTTTTAAATAAATTTATTGCAGAGATCCGGGATGTTAAAATGCAATCGGATAAAATGAGATTTCGAAGGAATATTGAACGGATAGGCGAAATTCTGGGATATGAACTCAGTAAAACATTGGCATTTAAGAAAACCGCCATCACTTCACCCCTTGGAATATCCCATGTTTATGTACCGGATGAAGAACTGGTTATCTGTTCTATTTTGAGGGCAGGACTGCCGCTTCACTACGGTTTATTGAATTATTTTGACAATGCAGAAAACTCTTTTATTTCCGCATATCGGCATCACACCTCTGAAACTGAATTTGAAATTAAGGTTGAATACATGGCTTCTCCTTCCCTGGAGGGAAAAACGTTGATCCTGGCAGATCCTATGCTGGCAACAGGACTTTCTTTTATCAATGTTTTTAATTCTTTAAAACCGATGGGAACCCCTAAAAATATTCATTTGGTATCGGTTATAGGTTCGCAGCAGGGCATTAATACATTAAAGAAGGAACTTCCGGATCACGTAAAATTATGGATAGCTACGGTAGATAATAAACTCGATGAACACGGCTATATTGTTCCGGGTCTTGGGGATGCCGGAGATCTTTGTTTCGGGACAAAACTTCAGCATTAGAAAGGATATCCAATAGCGAAATTAAAAATCGGTTTTCCAAAATCAAAGTTCCATCGTTCACCTTCCGGTAAATAAGGAGTTCTAAACGGCGCAGCCAAATCAAACCGGATTACAAAATTTTGGATATCCACACGCAGTCCTACCCCTCCTCCTATCCCAAGTTCGTTGATGAAGTTGGAACTAAATTTTCCACCTGGAAGGGACTCGTTGGTGCTCCATACATTTCCGGCATCCACAAAAGCAGCACCTTTTAGAAATGAAATTATAGGAAACCTGTATTCCACATTGGCTTCAAAGCGAATGTTTCCGGATTGGTCAAAAAAACCGGCATCTCCAGATTCGTCCGGATCATAAGTTCCCGGACCCAATGAACGAATTCGGAAAGCCCTAACACTATATGGACCTCCGGAAAAATATTGTTTGCTGAATGGCATCACACTGGAATTCCCATATGGGATCCCATATCCTGCAAATAATCGGGTAGCAATTTTTTGTTCTCTCCCAAAATTAAAATGATGTCTGAAATCGGCATCTGCTTTGGCATATTGCGCATATTCCAATCCTAAAAATGTTTTTGGACCTTCATCTGCATTTCCACTGATAAGATCGATACCATTCCCGGCTACATCCACTGTTGTATTTAGGAAAAACTGATGTTTTTTAAATACGTCAACCATTCCATTATAGGTAAAAGAATATGTGAACCCTGCGATAAATTGTTGATCGAAACTATTTCTTAAAAACGGATTTTGATCAAGAATAGTTTCAAATTCCGGGGTTGTTTTGGTTAACCGTACATAATTTAATGAAACCGGGTTAAATTCATGACTAACATATCGGTTTGCATTCCAAAAATATCCAAATCTGGCGGAAACAGAGCCAAGGCTAAATAATTCACTTCGACTTAAATATTCCGCTTCCAGGCTGATCTTCGTTTTTGGAATGGAATATTTAAACCAGTCATCATTTAAGGAAATTGGAAACAGCATTCGCGGAAAGATAAGATCGGCACCCAAACCAAGTTGAATGCTGCTTAATCCTTTCCTGTCTCCCCCTGCAATCTGGACTTCATATCCAAATTTACCGGAAATATTAAACGTTTCACCGCCGCCAAAAAGGTTCCGGTTGGATAAGGTAACCGCAAGATTGGGACCAGCAAAATTATTTGATTTTGTAAGGGCCTGAAGTTCTGCACGGATTGCCCGCTTATTTAAGGGCGAAAGATATATATTGGCTTCCAGGATCCCAAGGCTATCGGTTGCTAAAGTGTCAATTTGATCATAACGTATGTTTACAAATTTATAGGCCCCAATAGAGGCCAGACGCCTGCTGGTATTTCGGGAATTAGCCGGGCTGTAAAACGCTCCTTCGTCAATAAGAATATAAGGATCCAAATGTTTGGGTTTAAAGAATTCCTCAGCCTGTATATAGCTTTTCCCTTCAAAGCGTACCGTGTCCTGTTTTATAGAATCATTTCCAATTACATAATTTGGATAGATGTTCACTTTTGAAATTTTATAGGGAATGATAGATTTTACAGGAACTTCCTTTTTTAATCTTAAAAACAAATCAAATCGCTTATTGCTGTATTGATTGGTATCTGCTTCAAAGATCAAAAAACCCGAGTTGAAATTGTAGTATCCTATTCCTTTCAATTGCCGATCCAATCGTTCCCTTTCAAGTTTTAGAAAGGGCAGGTCAAATCGCATTCCTTTTTCCAATGGGGTCTCCGGAAGGAATTTTGCAATCTCCTGAAAGATCAAAAGGGTATCAGAATCCAGTTGATAATTTTCAAGTCTGTATGGTTCTGTTAAACTCACTTTATACAGCATTCTGGCTGTTTTTTTAGCTTCATTTTCCTTAACAGAAGATGTTGCAGTACTATAGAAAAAACCCCTGTTTTCAAGCCTGTTTAAAAGCAGGTCCTCTGTTAAAACAGAATTAACATTTGAAAGATAAACGGGCTCCTGCCCTATTTTATCATTTAGGAATTTATTTATAAATCCAGGTTTTTCTTTTTGTGCTTTGTAATAGAAGTACAGCCCTGGTTGCATGCCCAGAAATTTGCTGTTTGGCTCAGGTTTTATTACAGTTTCCAGCTGCGTACGTAATTGGTCGAATTTCTTAATATTGGAAACAGTGTCTACTTCAAGATCAGCGCCCCTGTAAAGCAATTCTCCTTCCGGAATAAATTTTTTCACACTGCAGGACTGCAGAACAAGAAAACTTATCAATCCGGTAATTAGGTATATGTGTAATTTTCTTAGCATAGTAATCTTAACTATTTTATTCTTCTGTATTATCAGGCACTTCTTTTAGAAAATTTTTCCACAATTCTTTATATTCATTAAACTCCCTGGTGAAAATAAACGCAATTCCGCTAATGATGAGCTGGCCGTCTATAACATTTTCGAATTGATTTCTTCTGAAACCTTTTAAACGGAAAATCCCATCTTCTGTAAGCAGGTATTCAATACTCACATTTCCTACTATTGGATTTGCTTCTCCCGGAACCTGGCTGCTGCCCTGTATATCCACGTCGCTTCCTACCCTTACTATCAAGCGGTCATCTAAAAGCTTTTTTTGAGCAGTGATCTCCACCTGGGTTCTTTCCTGAGGACTTTCTCCCTGATAATCGGTAAAACTGCCCACGCCAAAATCCAGTTCTACTCCGGTATCACCTAATAATTTTTCTGAAAATAGGTTTAATTGATCGGAAAGAGCCTGATTTAAATTATCGCGTGCAATTGTTACCGTACCACCTCCGCTCCCATCAGACATTGATTCAGGAAAAAACCGGTTCAGAACTAAAAGGGAAAACACCTGTTTGTTCAATTCCTGTTCCTGGTTATTAAGTTGCTGTACCCGACCATAAACCTGTCCTCCAATGGCACCCTGATCATTCTCCGGCATATCAAGATTGAAGGAGATTTTAGGTTGCATCAATTCTCCATCGACATTTAAATAAACAAGAAAGGGTAATTGTTGGCGAAATCTTCCCCGTACAGAGGCATCGGCTCCTGCGGTTTGAGTTGCCATTAAAGCGGAGGCGGAAGTTTCTACCCTATAAATAGCCCGTATATCAAGATTGGCATCCAAAGGATCTCCCGCCCAGATAATTGTACTTCCGGGTGCAATATCGAAACGCCTTTTCACAAGACCGTACAGGCTCATTTCGTAATGTCCGCCACTCATTTCATAGCGTCCGGATAAGGTGGTTCTGCCATTGGGATAAACGTTAAAATTAAGATCTCCTTTCCCTTTTACCTGAAAATTATCCTCGGTTTGCTCATCTAAAACCATGTTGAAGGTAGCTCCATCGCCAATGGAAATCAAAGCGCGGATATCCATCCCGGCAATTAATGCAGATTTCTCTTCTGAAGATTTCGTTAATATGTCATCGGGATTTTCGCGATTTACAAAAATCACCACTCCATCACGTTCCTGAATTGCCAGAGATTCCTCTGGAATAACATAGGTAACATTCGTATTTGAACCCACTGTTATATTTACTTCCAGTCTTGGCAAATTAAGATCTCCGGTTAAACGCGCTGTTCCGTCAAAACTTGCTATTCCATAATAAAGCTCATTATCTTCTACAGTAGAATTAAGCACATTAAAATTGGACGCATCAAACTGAAGATTGAATTTAGGATTTAACAAGGTTTCCATCAATACCTCCCCGTTAACCACAAAGGAATTATTTTTGGTATCCCCTATTTTGAAGTCATCAAAATAGAATCCTTTAGTATCAACCTTCAGGATTTCATTTTCAAT
>JAWOHC010000201.1:0-4162 GCA_046496275.1 Gillisia sp. | reverse complement strand
CCTGTAAAAGGCTGACATTGAGTTGTGATGTGCCATCTGGAAGTAAAGCTGTTGGAGTTTCCTGAAGAGACAATCTTTGCATACTGATTTTGTCCAGGATTTGCAGGTTAATCCTTGTAAATTTCATCGCGATATCATTTTATGTTAATTGGTAAATTTACATATTGGAGTAGGAAGCGATATTACATCTACATTATGATAATATAAAATAATTGAATAGTTCAGGGAATTTGCTTCAATCTTAACCGAAAGAATTTTGATCTTTAATGAGTGCTTAAAAATCCAACATTTTTTGAGTGGCCTTATTTTGATTTACAGTCCGCGGAAGGAGTTATATTTTCATAGATTTCAAGAAATCTATGAACTTTTCGTCTTTTACGAAGCTATAATTGGAAATATAGGTCTCAGGAATAAAAGTCAAAAGAATCAAATTTTGATCGCTGCCGTCACGGGAAACCAGATATGCGAGCGTAGTTTCAGAATATTTTTCATTCACCGCATTCTGGATGTTAGGATCAAAAGATTAAATATAGATTTTATCCTCAATTCCTTAATCTTTTAGACTATTCATTTCCAGTTCATCAAATTTTTCTGGCTATGACTGATATTTGCCATACTCAGTTTCAACCGAGTTTAATTCGATGTTGAATTTTACTGGTGACAGGCCTTGAGCAGCAATAAAAGCTTCTATACTGTCTATTACTTTCAAAAGTAACGGTTTATGGGTTTTCATTTTTTTCTGGTCGGGAAAAAGGCGGTTACAATAGGGAGCCTGTATCAAACTACCGGATGTTGTCATAGCAAATTTCATATATTTTTTAAGACCAGGCTGTTTAGAAGATTAACACCATTAAAATGGTTCAATTATTTAACACCCCTGCTGCTATTTAACTCTTACGTTAAATTTTTTAGCTGATCTTAAAACTGAGGTAACTCTGAGGTTCTTTCTTCGTCTTAATTTTAGCAATTAAAAATAATACGTTTATGAATTTAAGAGATACAAGAGATCTGGTTCAAGAAACAATTACATTTCCTGTTAAATATGACAGTAAGCAACAAACTATCTGGGATTCAAAAGGCATGATGGTATGTGATATTAGGGGGTGGGGAAAAATTCAGTTTATGGAAAAGTCTGAAGAGCGGCAGGACGCGATAGGAGAAAAAATCGCAAAACTTCTTAATGAATCTGGAAATGAGCAGGCTAACCCATTGGATTAAATAGTCGGTTTCATGCTCCCTGTGTATCCTAGATATAAATACTATATGAATGCAATTCATTCATAAATGCACCTATGTGAACCATATGTAGCGATGAATTTATTTGTAAAGTATATTGTTACCTACCCCTAATTCTTTAGATCACACCGCAAAACTTAATGCTAATATTAAATTAATATTAATTTAAAGTAATATTTTTGCGACCAAATTGAAGTGTAGTGTTAGAAGTAAAGAAGAGTGTTCAAATGAATTTTTTTATTGAGAAAAGGAAAACTTTACAATTATATCATATTGTACATCAGGGGGATTGTCCATTGCTTCCTCATTCCTCGGGGCGTTCATACTTAGGGGATTTTTCAGAGTTTAAAGATATGTTAGAATTTACGGGAAATTCTATAGGTGAGGTTCAAAAATGTCAGTTATGCATAAAGGAGGGAAGCAAATAAAATCCACAATATAGTTTATAATTACCTTGCTTATTAGCTGTATAGACGATTATATGCGTCAGATAAAAACATCATTTCATCGGTAGCTCATCCCGGATTATTGAAGAAAAATTTAGATAGATAATTGCCTACTTCAATAAAACTTCTCAGATTTTTTTTAGCCCAACTAAAGGAACACTACCGCAAGGAAGGGAATCACTTTTGTGCCTTTGTCCAAGACTTTTTACGAAGCGCTTTCCCCGTAATGGAGAGGAACGGAATAGGGGAAAATGGATAGGCCTTTATTAATTTCATTAGGTTGCCTCTCTATTTCTGAATTCTTTAAAAGAAGATTAAAATAAGAAGCATTATTAGAGTCTTGGAATCAACTAGTCCAAAAAATGGATAAGTGGTAAACAAGTTGGAAACAAGTTGGAAACAAGTGGTAAACAAGTTGGAAACAAGCTCTGGTGCGATTGGCTTCGAAAAATAAACAAACGCGCTATCGCGCCTAAACATTATCAAACATTGGCTAAAAAGTTTTTATTTTTTTTTGACCTTATAAACCTTTCTTTTATGTTTTCAGTTTTTTCCGCTTTTTAAAAAGAAAAAGAGGTAAAATAGTATCAATTAACTGGAATCGGTAATTTCCCTGGTGAAAAACAATATTGTTCCTCTTATCATTGTAGTCCAAACACAGCTCCATAGCTTTTTTATTGGGTATAGTGTCCCCGTAATTCTTTTTAACCTCAAGCAATTTTGCTTTTCGGCAGAATTTTTTAGCCTGGAAGCGGTGGACGGTGAAATTTGAAATATGCTAGAGATCCCTAAGACAGATAACGGAGCAGGTGCTTCTTTATATTTAAAGTGAGGAGAGAGAAAATGATAGGTACTGCCTTTTATCTGTACGCTTTTCTTTCTCCTTACTTTTCTCCAGAAATCTTTATGAAGGTATCCATAAAGAATTGCTCCTGTAATTGCCTTAATGTTCTTATAGGAATAAAAATCCACCGGGAAGGCAAGTCTTACCTCCCAATTATTCTCTTCTCGAATCCGGTCAAAGGATTTAATGATATAATATCCTGTTCTTGGATTGTACTGCAGCCATCCTTTTTTTACCAGAAAGCTTACATACCTCAAAGTAGTTTTTCGGGAGCTGATCTCTTCCGTGAGTTCTATGAATAAGAGTTCCCCATCATCCAGTTTCGCCTTTCCGCATCTGTAGAGGAGCTTTAAGGATAAAAAGAATTGAAGTTCTTTAGCATAACCTTTTTGCTGTGCATTAATAAATAGCTGAATGGGCACTGAGATTTCCGGGGTCATTTTACTAAGGATTAGAATACTTCCTGCTTTTCCGGTGCCGATTTATAAATGACTGGATGTCCTTGAGGCTGTAGTAGATCTTTCCTTTCACCTGAGCGTATTCAATAAGACCTTCATCCCTCCAGTTTTGGGCTGTTTTAGCACTTATCTTGAACATCTGTATAAAGTCGGCATTATCCAAAAGGATGAGACAGGGATCCTTAATCTGAAGGATCCTGAATTCCCTTGTTAGCTGATCTATTTTGGTCTCCAGGGAATGCATACTCACCATAAATGGATGGGTGTTTTCTTTCATAATACTATCGGTTTTTTTGTGCCTACTGTTATTTTAAAAATTACCATTACTTAATTATTTACCTTCTGCCAGTCATCTTATCGGGAAATTGTTTCTTTTCCAGGATCAGCGGTTTTTTCTCTTTGGTTTCGGTTTGCTGAAAAAGTTCCAGTAACATTCCTGCTGTTGGTTTGGTCTGGGTTTTTTCTATATCCTTTATAATAGCAACAATCGCATTGAACCGCTTCTGTAAATTTTTCTCAAGGCGTATCATATTCACACCTACATCTTCATAAGGTGAAATGGCGTTTCTGTCAAAAAAATCTATCATCACTTCCATTGTTTCCGAATGTGTGGCAGCAATTTTTTTAGAGAATTTTCTGAATTTTATTACCACAGGCTTTTTTAAGCTCACTGCGGAAAATTCTTCTTTTATGGTTTTATCATTTTTCATTTACAGTAAATTTTAGCGTGTTTACAGGGTTTGTAAGACCTTTTACAGTAAAAACCTGGAATGCATTATAATTTTAATCTCGTAATCTGTTGACATTAAGTTGATTAGAAATAAGTAACGGGGCTCTGCCCGTTGCCCTCTTGCTAATCAACTTTTGACCCCAAGGGCAAAAATTTCATACAATCTTGCCTTAACCAAAAAGTGGTTTCCAAGGCAAAAACCCCAATAAGGTTTTTAATAATTATGTGCTTATGTCGGCGAAGTCAAATCAAAAAATTTGGACAAGTATGCACTTCAAAAACTACTGTAATTCATCTATTTAAAAATAGTTAAAAAATTGATTTTAAAGTAGTTAAGTGGGATATTTTATATATAATTAAATTTGATGCTGTTTGTATTAATTTGCTATTTCAAAAACTAAAAAATAAGCTTTAGAGGCATAAACAGCATCAAAAGGCGCTATTTGAA
>JAWOHC010000140.1:0-5555 GCA_046496275.1 Gillisia sp. | reverse complement strand
GAATGTATGGATGCCCAGCCGGAACCCGACTTTTTTTATAATTGCCATCAACAAATTGATTTTATGAAGAATAAAAAAGTTCGAATCATGTTGACGGATATTCTTTGGGATGGAACTTACCAAGTTCAGGGAGATCTTTTAATATTGAAATTCACACCAAATTTTGAAATTCCTACAGGAGAAATCCTTTTTGAAATTATAAATCCAACCCGGTTAATAAAAACAGATACTAATACCCTCTGGAAAAAAATGAACGGAAATTCAATTTGGAAATGATTTTGTTAAAAAAGTATTTCAGCTATCAAAAATATAAATATTCGTGCATTCGTGGCTAATTTGCTTTATATCCGGTAAAATGCCTGAAGGTCATAATTAAGCTAACGTCGAGCGAAATCGAGTTGTCACGTCGAGCGCAGTAGAATTGTCACGTCGAGCGCAGTCGAGACGTTTTCGACAGAGCCTGTTTTGAGCCAGTGGAAAGGTTCAAAAAGACAAAAACTATTTTTAGGTGTTACCATGGACAAGCATCACAAGTTTTGAATTCAACTGCCTACAAAAATCAAAACTCAATAGTATTCAAAAAAAAATCCCTCCCTGATATAGGAGAGATTTAAATGGTATGATGAGTTGAGTGGGTTAAACCTTCACGATCATTTTCCCTTTGTTTTTTCCTTCAAAAAGGTCGAGGAAAGCCTGGGGAATATTCTCAAAACCTTCCACGATGGTTTCAGAGTATTTAAGCTCGCCATCTTTTAACCAGGTTGAAAGTTGATTTATTGCAGGCCCAAAATCCTTTACATAATCCAAAACAGTAAAACCCTGCATCAAAACGCTTTTCTTGATAAGCGTACCCTCATGCCTTGGGCCCAGAGGTGTTTTTTCTGCATTATATAAAGAAATCGCACCGCAGTTAATCACCCTTCCAAATTTATTAATATTAGCTAATGCGGCATCAAGGATCGCTCCACCCACATTGTCAAAATATACATCAACTCCATTTGGGCAGGCTGCAGCAATTGCCTTTTTCATATCACTGGCCGTTTTATAATTGATTCCTTCATCAAAACCAAAATCTTTTATCCGATCTATTTTTTCATCACTACCTGCAATTCCTACCACTTTACAGCCCATGATTTTTCCAATTTGGCCAACAACACTTCCTACAGCTCCTGCAGCTCCTGAAACAAGCAGTGTCTCTCCCGCTTTTAAAGCGCCAATTTTATTAAGGCCAAGGTAAGCGGTGATCCCCGTTAAACCCAGGACTCCTAAATAAGCGGTAAGCGGAGCAGCATCTTTGTTTACTTTATTAAGTCCGTTTCCGGTTGTAGTTTGGTATTCTTTCCATTTTAGTAAGCCGCTCACAAATTCACCTTTTTTAAAATTGGAATTTTTAGATTCCATCACTTCAGCAATTATGGCAGATTCTATAGGTTCATTAATTTTAAAAGGAGGGATGTACGATTCCTCGTCCCGCATTCTTCCGCGTAAATAAGGATCAACAGATACATAATGCGTTTTTAATAAAACCTCACCATCTTTAGGGTTTTGATTTTCTTCTTCGGAAAAATTAAAATTGTTTAAAGTCGGTTTTCCGGAAGGCCTGTTTTTAAGTTGAATTATTTTATTCATTTTTTTGATCCATTTCTAATTAAAGACTGAATTTACGTCATTCTTCCGAATTTTAAAAAAGCTGGAGGTACTATTTTTTCAGTAAAATCAACGTTTTGGGAAAAATTTTGATTCTTTTTAAAATTATAAAACAGGAAGAATACCTTTAGGATCAAATATCAGAAAGCGAATCAATTGCCCGGCTAAACCTATTCAGAGAAGCCAAAAGAAGGAACAATCGTCATTTTGCTGAAATCCTGTTCAGGAATAAAGGCTGTATATTTTTTATAATTTCAGAAAAGATTAACGCATATCCCACCGTATGCTCCTAACTTTGCCGAAAATAGTTTTCATCAATTTTTAACTTTTGAATTTTAAACCCTTCCGAATTTTTAAAGGCTTACCGGGATTTATAAAAAGCACCGACTTTGCCAAGGCATCCATACTCGCATTGGCCATTAGCCTGCCTATTGCAGTAGGAGTGGAGATGGGCAGGTTTGAAATAGGACTGGCCCTTGCTCTTGGAGCTTTGCTAAGTTCTCCCAGCGACGTGAGCGGCAGTATAAGGCATAAAAATTTCGGGATTGCCTTGTCCGCATTTCTTGCCGTGCTGGCAAGTTTAATAGGAGGATATCTTATAGCCGATTCCTGGATAGGTTTGCCTGTTCTGGGCGTTACGATTTTTATTCTTTCCTATCTGGCTGTTTTTGGATTTAGAGCTTCTCTTATTAGCTTCTCCGGTTTATTTGCCCTGGTGCTTAGTTTTGCCAATATTTCTGATGTGCTTGAAATTTATGAACGTGCATTTCTAATAGGAATAGGCGGCGTTTGGTATTTGGGCTTAACGGTGCTTTGGCAGCGAATAAACCCTAAAGGTCAAACAGATCAATTCCTTGCTCAAAGCCTTGAACTTACGGCAGAGTACCTTGAAACCAGGGGTAGATTGATCACCAGTGAGGACAAAAGAGATATGCTATTGCGACGGTTACTGGAGCTTCAAAGTGAACTTAACGAAAAACACGAAACATTAAGAGATATCCTGATATCTTCCAGAAAGACCTCCGGAAATTCAAATTATGAACGAAAGCGCTTGCTCATTTTTATTCAGCTGGTCGATATCCTGGAGTTTGCAATGGCCAATCCTGTGAATTACGATAAGATGGTCCGTTTGCTAAAAGAGCATCCGGACCAGATTCTTGTTTTCCAAAAATTGATCTTTGCAATGGCAAAAAGACTTGAAACCATTTCCATATCTCTTCATAAAGAATCAAAAACAAGCACGCTAAGAACAAGTTTAATGGAGGTTAAGGAATCTCTAAAAGCATATCAAGCAGTTGCCAGCAATTATGCCGATGAAGGCTTTCTTATGCTAAAGAATCTTTACGATTATCAGGAAGAGCAAATACGAAAAATCGATAAAATAGAAACACTTCTTGGAAACGAAGATCAGCAGGAAACAGGTTTTGCCATGAAAGATGAAATTCTGGGATTCATAACCCGACAGGAATTTGATCCCAAGATCCTACTGGAAAATTTAAATTTAAAATCGGCAATCTTCAAGCATTCCCTTCGTATTGCCGTGGTAATGATAGTAGGTTATTCTATAGGAGTCTATTTTTCCCTTCAAAATGCTTACTGGATCCTGTTGACCATCGTTGTAATAATGCGGCCAAATTATGGACTTACCAAAACCCGTTCAAAACAACGAACCCTGGGCACCCTCATTGGTGCTGGAATAGCGGTTGGAATTGTTTTTATTACCCAAAATCTAACCTTATACGCAATTCTGGCTATAATTTCCCTTGTACTCGCCTTTGCCACTGTACAAAGGAATTATAAAACTTCGGCGGTATTTGTAACCCTTAGTGTGGTGTTTGTTTACGCACTTCTGGAACCCAATGTCCTAAATGTTATTCAGTTTAGAGTTGTGGATACCTTAATAGGTGCAGGATTGGCCACCCTTGGAAATTTGATACTTTGGCCTTCCTGGGAATTCTTCGGAATAAAATCTGTGATCACTGAAAGTATTGAGGCTAACAAAATATATTTCAGGGAAGTAACGCGGTTTTACGAAAAAAAGGGGAAACTTCCAACCTCCTATAAGCTATCCCGAAAAGAGGCTTTTCTGGGAATAGGGAACCTGAATACGGCCTTTCAGCGTATGACGCAGGAGCCAAAAAGAAAACAGAAAAATTTGACGGATATCTATGAGCTTACCGTGCTTAACCATAGCTTTCTATCTGCCCTGGCATCTATGGGAGCCTATATCCAGAATCATAAAACAACAGAAGTCAGTACTCATTTTAAGGCCTTTTCCCGCGGTATAGAAGAAAACATGGAAAGATCACTCGCTCTTTTAAAATCTGAAGATACTCCTGTACCCGAAAAGAAAGAGGAACAGCTTGCCGCAAGGAACTTTTTCGACAAAAATTACCGCAGTCTTAGCAAATTGAGAGAAAATGAGGCCAGTACTAATTTTGATGAAATCTCCGGAGGGGAATTACAAGAGGCCCAATTAATCTATGACCAGTTAAAGTGGCTGATGGATCTTTCGGTTAAACTTGAAAAGAAAATCCGGGAAACAAAATTCCAAAATGAGTAAAAAAGCCCTGAAGGAATATCTTAATTCTTTAAAAAAGCAGCAGCTCGAGGAGCAAATCCTGGATCTTTATCAAAGGTTTGATGATGTGCGGGTTTTTTACAATTTCATTTTTAATCCAAAAGAGGATAAACTCCTTGGAGAGGCAAAATTTAAAATATCAAAAGAGTATTTTCCGCCCGGTAACCGGAAACCGAAAGCCAGAAGATCTATAGCTCATAAACAAATAAAGCATTTCATCACTCTTGGAGTCGATGCCCACCTGGTAGCCGAACTGATGCTCTTCAATATTGAAATTGCACAGGTTTACAGTACCGATAATAACAACAGGAATACCGAATCATTTACAAAAAGTATGTTCAGGTCCTTTGAACAGGCGGTGGAATACATCATTCAAAATGGGCTCACCGGAGAATTTGCGGAACGTATCCTTAAAATAAAGCAGGAATCAAAAACTCAGGAATGGTCTAATTTTGAACGGTTTGAGCATCTTATGGACCGGTTTGAATAAAAGCCTTTTAGCAAGCTAACTGGAAATATCAAAAGAAGAATTATAAGGGTTTTCGATAAAATTTCGTACTTATAGAATATACTGAGATGGGGATTTAAACCCCTTGTTGGTTTAAAATGAGGTTTCTGTTCAATTCCTTACATTTGGCCAAATGAAACACTGCTTCTTACTTCTTCTACTTTTTAATTCGTATCAAATTTTTGCTCAGCTGGGATTTTGTGAGGGAAGTAAAGGAGATTTTATTTTTCATGAAACTTTTGGAGAAGGCATTGCTACCGGATCCCCACTTTCCCCCGGAACTACCAATTACACATTTGTTACCCAGGATCCACAGGATGGGGAATACACTATTTCTGATGAAATAGCGAGAACTATTCAAGGCTGGCATCCCTTTTTACCGCAAACTACTATTTCAAATGGAAGAGCTCTTATTGTGAACGCAGACTTTTCCGCCGGAATATTTTATCAAACCCCTGTAAAAGCGCTTTGTGAGAATACGACCTATGAATTTTCAGCGTTTTTGATGAATATCTATAACAGGGCCAGTTCGGATTGTGAAAATGGGGGTATTCCAATAAATGTTAAGTTTGAGATTTGGGATGAAACCGATACAATCCTTTTAAAAGCAGGCAATACCAGCGCTATCAATTCTACAATTACCCCTAAATGGGAACAATATGCACTCACGTTCCAAACACAACCCGGACAGGAATCTGTTATTCTTAAAATGTTCAATAATGGGGAAGGAGGATGTGGGAATGACCTGGCAATAGATGATATTATCTTCAGGTCTTGTGGAGATCTCACCGAAATTATCGCTACCGATAACCCCGCGAA
>JAWOHC010000338.1:0-12378 GCA_046496275.1 Gillisia sp. | reverse complement strand
GGTTTTGCCATTACGGATGAACATCTGGACACTTTGAAGCACTGGAAAGCCGAAGGGGTGGACAAGGAGATTCCATTTAAACCTGCCCGGATTTTAATGCAGGATTTTACAGGAGTTCCTGCTGTTGTAGATATTACTTCGCTTCGTGGGGAGGTTATTCGCAAAGGTGGTGATGGAAGCAAGATTAACCCGGTAATTCCCGTAGATCTTATTATTGACCATTCTGTTCAGGTGGATTTCTTCGGAACAAATTATTCCAAGGAAAAAAATGTAGAAAGGGAGTACGAACGGAATTCTGAACGTTATAAATTGCTTAAATGGGGTCAATCCGGCCTTAGCAATTTTACGGTAGTTCCTCCGGGAATGGGGATATGCCATCAGGTAAATCTGGAATATCTTGCTAAAGGGGTTATAGAAAGGGATGGCTGGGCTTTTCCAGATTCCCTGGTTGGCCTGGATTCACACACGCCCATGGTTAACGGAATTGGTGTTTTAGGGTGGGGCGTTGGAGGGATAGAAGCAGAAGCAGCGATGCTGGGGCAACCTGTTTATTTTACCTGTCCTAAAGTTGTCGGTTTAAAATTATCCGGAAAAATTCCGGAAGGTTGTACCGCTACAGATATGGTGCTTACTATTACAGAACTTCTTCGAAAAGTGGGCGTGGTAGGGAAATTCGTGGAGGTTTTTGGCAACGCCCTGGATTTCTTAACGGTTACAGATCGTGCTACCATCGCCAATATGTCTCCTGAATTTGGCTGTACAGTAACCTACTTTCCAATAGATGATCAAACGCTGGATTATATGAAACGCACCAACAGGTCTTCAGAACAAATTGAGCTTGTAAAGGAATATTGTGAGGAAAACCTACTATGGCGTACCGGAAAGGAACAAATAGAATACAGTGAAATTGTAGAATTAGATCTAAGTTCCCTGGAGCCAACCGTATCCGGGCCTAAACGCCCGCAGGATAAGATCCTGGTAAAGGATTTGAACAAAAAATTCTCAGGAATTTTACAGGAAGAATTCTCACGAAGGTATATTCCACTGGAGGACCGACAGGAAAATAGATGGTTGGAGGAGGGTGGAAGCGGAACCGAATTCACCCCTTCTGAAAAACATTCTAAAGAAAAGGTGGAGATTGATAAGGATGGATTAAGATCGGTTAAAGTTAAATTTCAAAACGCCGACTTTAAGTTGAGTGACGGAAGTATTGTTATTGCAGCCATTACCAGTTGCACCAATACCTCAAATCCTACCGTGATGGTGGGAGCGGGGCTAGTTGCCAGAAAAGCGCTTCAGCGAGGATTAAGGACTAAATCCTGGGTGAAAACCAGCCTTGCTCCCGGCTCAAAAGTTGTAACAAATTATTTAAACAGATCGGGTCTTTCTGAAGATCTGGATGCCCTTCGCTTTCATACCGTTGGCTACGGTTGTACTTCCTGCATTGGCAATAGCGGTCCTTTGCCTTCCTATATTGCGGAAGCAGTAGATGAAAATGAACTTGTGGTTGCATCGGTACTTTCGGGAAATCGGAATTTTGAAGCCCGGGTCCATTCACAGGTTAAGATGAACTTTTTAATGTCTCCAATGCTCGTGGTGGCGTATGCATTGGTGGGAAGGGTGGATATAGATTTGCTAAACGATCCCCTGGGCTATGACCCAAATGGAGAACCTGTTTATTTGAAGGATATCTGGCCATCTCAGGAAGAGATCAATAAAACCATTCATGAGTGCATGAGGGTGGAAGATTTTAAAAATGTATACGATGTGATTTTTGAAGGGGAACAGGACTGGAAAAAACTGGAAGCACCCACTGGACCAGAATATCGCTGGGAAGATACTTCCACCTACATAAAAGAAGCTCCTTTCTTTATCGATTTAAGTGAAGATCCTGAGAGTTTTAGCGATATCACAGATGCACGTGTCCTATTATATCTGGGAGATTCCATTACTACAGATCATATTTCACCGGCAGGAGCTTTCAGTGAAACTTCAGCCGCCGGGAAATACCTTATCAGCAAAGGAGTTGATCCCAAAGATTTTAATTCATATGGTTCCAGGCGTGGAAATCATGAAGTAATGATGCGGGGGACCTTCGCTAATGTTCGAATAAAGAATCAATTAACCGATAAGGTAGGAGGATATTCTGTTCATTTGCCATCCGGGGAAACCGCCAGCGTTTTTGAAACTGCGATGAAATATGCGGAAAACAAAACTCCACTAATTGTCATAGCCGGGAAAGAATACGGGAGTGGATCCTCAAGGGACTGGGCGGCAAAAGGAACCAGCCTATTGGGAATAAAGGCAGTGATAGCCGATAGTTTTGAGCGTATTCACCGCAGTAACCTCGTGCAGATGGGGGTTTTGCCTCTGGAATTTCTTCGTGGCCAAAATGCGGTTAAACTTGGTCTTACCGGAAAGGAAAGCTTCACTTTAACAGGTATTTCCCAACAGTTAAAACCGGGAAAAATGATAAAAGTGAGTGCTTTAAAGGAAAGCGGAGAAAAAATTGAATTTGAAGTAAAAGCCAGGCTGGATTCAGAAATCGAAATTGCCTATTACCAAAATGGGGGAATCCTGCAATATGTATTAAGGGGTTTTCTAAAAAATTAAACAGTGTTGTCGGGAAAGAGGCAAGATCGTTCCGCTTTTGGCATACCTGCAAGAACCAAGAATTGATTTTAATCCCTCATTGAGGGTTTAACCCGCATGACGGACTGGCAGTTTCCCCGAGGCCTGTCCGAATCATTCAGGCGGGGTTGACTCGAATTTTTAAAAATAATTTCCAATTCATACCTCGTGGGCTTGCCCCGAGGTATTTGATTTAACTGATAAACATTTAGAAAGGATCTCTATTTTTTACTTTTGTTTGATAGTTGCTTCATAGGTTTGGATCCAATCCTGAGGTGTGATTTTTGAAATCAGCTCCGCTATAAGATCATAGGGGATGTCTTCTGGTTTTTTAAAACGGATACAACTTTTTCCCATATCTAATTTTCTTGTGGAAAATGTTTTATAAGCTGACGTGAACCAATTTAAAAGATCTTTATCTGCATAAATACCCATATGATAAAACGCTACAAAATTTTTTTGCGAGGAGATATTTAGAAATGGTAAGGGTGATTTAGGGTTGCAATGATATCCCTTTGGATAGACAGAATGGGGAATAACATATCCTATCATTCCGTAATTCATGGTTTCCTCGAAACCATCCGGAATATTGTCGAGGATTGTTTTCCTTAACTTTTTTATTATTACCTTCCTTTCTTCCGGTAATTCCTTAATATATTCTTCAGGTCTATTCGCTTTTGATGTCATTTTTTGAGTGTAATCCCACCAGTGGGGTTTAAAATTCTATTGCAGAAACCACCTCCAGGGTAATAGGCCTACCAATTCTATCCTCTATTTCAGCTTTAACCCGTCTCATTTCTATGGCTTGGATAGGTTCCCCGCTCACCACCTTCACAGAGACCAACAAAGTTTTGCCAAAACGAACTTTCACTTCCTTTAGAACAACATTTTCAATCACGGAACCTTCCAGTTGTCTTGTAATTCTTGCTTCCTCTTTAATTCGGTTAAACGATAGGGATAAAGGAACCATAACAATGGCAATTATAATAAAGGTGTAAACCAGACCCATTTTTGCTCTCTTAAAAGGAGCGAAACCTAATAATAAAAAGGTGATCCCGGCAAACATTATTATTCCGGCAAGGTTGGTTAAATATAATAGAAAAGCTCCTGAAAAAACCTCCCAATCCCACCAGCCAATTCCAATTCCGGCAACAGCAAGGGGAGGCACCAAAGCTACGGCAATTGCTACTCCCGCCAGACTTTTGGCTATTCCTGCTTTGGCATGGGCATAGGCAGCTGCAATCCCGGATGCAATTGCGATTCCCATATCAAGCAGGGTAGGAGAGAGCCTTGCATTAATCTCCGGTGTCAATACTTTTAAAGGAATTATTAAACTCACCGCTGCTGCAAAAACCAGTGAAACAAGGGTCCCTATTATTATAGTGACAACTCCGGTTTTTAGCATATCGGCATCATACCGCACCATTCCCATAGCGAAAGAAACTATGGGCGAAATAATTGGAGCAAGGATCATGGCCCCAATTATTACAGGAGATGAGTTCCCAAACAATCCAAAGCTTGCAATTAGCGTAGAGAGTATCATCATTACCACAAAAATGGATGTTACCTCTGCATTTTCGCGTAAGACCTTAAAAAGGTCTTCAAACTCTTCGGCGGTGGCCCGCGGTAACAATGGAAGTTTACGTTTTGTAAGTTCTATCTTTTTTTCACCTGTAGGAAGGTTATCAATCTTTAAACTATTTTTTTCATTTTCTCCGTCACCTTCCGAGATGTAGAAACTTTTTTGTTTGATGAAAAGTGCCTCCTTTACCACTTCAAATTTGATAGTTTTGGCAGATCTAATTTTACCGTCTATAGTAAATTCTACTCCCGACTGGTTTTCTATGGTTAAATTGGAAGCTTTAATTTGACCTATAAATGAAGGTGGATTGCTGAATGTGTTTTTAGGTAACAGACTTCGGAATAAAAACCAAAATAGCTCCAGGATATTCTGGGGAGAAAGGATCACGGTATCAAACTGTCCATCATTAATTGAACTTTCTGAAATAAGCCTTTTAGAAATTATCGAACTCATCGCATGGTCAATAACCACTATCCCCAGAGCAGAAGTGCTGATAATTTTTTCACCATCGATGCTTAAAACAAAAGGCTTGTGAGAAAGAGAGGGCAATTGTCTCATTTTCCTAATGAAGTGTAAGACTTCTGAAAAAAAATTGTTCCTTTTAGTATCCTTTGTGATTACAAAAACATCCCCAATATTAACCGACAGGAAAACCGGTTGGTCGTTGCAAAAAAGTAGATCAAGTTTATAGGGTTCTTCAGTTTCAAGGATCTCTTTAACCGATTCTTCCAGCCCTTTGGAGATCCCTAAACCCTTGATGGTGTATTTAATATCAGGATGAGGTAAAATTCCTGCCACCCATTGGTTATTTGCCGCCCTGGGTAAAAATTCCGTAAGAAATTCATCCCCTAAATAAGTAAGAAAAACAGCGTTTTCCTGCGGATTAAAATCCAGAATCAAGGGATAAAGAACCAACCTGTAATCCCTGTTTTCAATTAAGGGGATAATTTTTTCTTTTACCTCCTCAAGATCTGCAGCCGTGTGAATAATGTATAACATGTTCCAAATTTACTGTGATACCTGCAAGGTATGTTTTTACAACATCGGGTTTAAGCTTTTAACCTTCCCTTGGGTTTTGCGCTAAATAAAGGATGATACCTATATATTTTTTGCGAGGCAGCCCTTAACAGGTGTCAATTTTGTTTAATTCCCCATGCCCGAATCATTCAGGCGGGCTTGCCTCGAATTTTTAAATGTGCTTGCCCGAGGTTTTTGATTCCGGAATAAATAAATTCTCTTTTCTAGGACCTGTCTGCCACCTCTTTAACTCTTCCTGCCGTATCAGCTATTGATAATGATAGTCTAACAGTACTATCTTCCAAAGCCAATAGGTCATGTGGTACATTGCCTTCCAATGCTACCAGATCACCTTTTTCCAAATTATGTATTTCACCGTTGACGCCAAAAGCAATCTTACCTTCAAAAATCTCTACAACTATAGGGAACGGAGTTTTATGCTCTTTCATCACCTGATCCTTTTTTATTGCAATTCGTATTTCCTTGCTGCTTTCGGTAATTAATATCACCTCTACAGCAGGTTTATTTTGATTATATTCAAGATTTTTGATTAAAGAACCGGTTTTCATAAGTATTGTTTTAAATCCCATTATTGTTTTTAAGCTCTGAGGGTTTAACCGGCCTGAGGAATGGGCAGGTTCCCCAAGGCCTGCCTTAATCATTCAGGCGGGCTTGCCTCAAATTTTTAAGAGTATTTTCTCCCGATATTATAGGGGTTGCCCCCAAGGTTTGACTTCTAAGATTTCGTCTCATCTCATTGGAGATGGATTCCTTCGAATTTTAATATGAATTTACAAAATAAAAGAAGAATGGCCTTCGTTAAGCCTCCCCAAAAAGCAACGTATAATTGAAAAACTGGAAAACGATGATTTTAAAATGGCCTGAAATAAATTGATCTGTTGCAATTTTTAGGGTTTTAAATCTTTTTTTTCATCTATTGTGCTTATTTTTATAAGAAACAAGATTAGCGCTATGGAACTCAGCAAAAAGCCGGTATTTTACCCTCCACTGGAAGAAAAACTAAATATCTTTTCTCACGGATTTGGTTTTGCGCTAAGCATATTAGGCCTTATACTGCTTATTTTACGGGCAAATGAGTTAGGTGAAATTAAACACCTTATAAGTTTTAGCGTTTTTGGAGCTAGTATGGTAGTGCTTTATGCAGCATCTACCTTTTATCACAGCGCAAAATCCCACGTGTTACGCTACCGGCTAAATATTCTGGATCATGCTGCCATCTATGTCCTGATAGCAGGAACTTATACTCCTTTTGCCTTGGTAACACTTGAAGGAACTATAGGCTGGATAATTTTTGGGGTGATTTGGGCAATGGCACTGTGCGGAGTGATTTTAAAACTTTTTTATACGGGAAGATATCAAACCCTCTCTACAATCATGTATGTCGTGATGGGCTGGGTGGTGGTTTTTGCAATAAAACCCCTGTTGGAAAATTTACCGGATACAGGACTTTTGTGGCTGCTCTCAGGCGGAATTTCCTATACCCTGGGAGCGGTAATCTTTAGTTTGCACAGAATAAAATTTAATCACGCGATTTTTCACGTGTTTGTATTGTTTGGAAGTTTCTCCCATTTCATCACTATTTATTACTATGTGCTTCCCGGAGATTGATTCAGTAATTAAAACTTAAATTTTATAGCAGAATGGTGTTTCAAAAATACTGGTAATACAAAAAAGGTAAACTATCAAAATACTTCTTCAGAAGCTTTAAACATCTACAGAATGGAAAAAATGAATTTTCAAATCAGTATTGATGCAGCCAGGGAAAAGGTTTGGGAAACCTTATGGGATGATACTACCTATCGTATTTGGACTGCTATTTTTTCTCCGGGATCCCGCGTTGAAACAAATTGGAACGAAGGGAGCAAAGTATTGTTCCTGAATGGTGAGAACGAGGGCATGGTATCTAAGATCCAGGCGAAAAAAGACAATGAATTCATGTCCTTCCAACATTTAGGAATGGTAGATAAAAATGGAAATGAGGATACAGAAAGTGAGCAGGTTAAAGCCTGGGCAGGTTCTTTGGAAAATTATTATCTGAAATCTGTGAATGGAGGAACCCAAGTAAGGATTGAAATAGATGTAGCGAACGATTATAAGGATTATTTCAAAAAAACCTGGCCATCGGCTTTACAAAAACTGAAAGAATTGGCAGAGCAAGACAAAATTATTTCATAAATCAATTAAATACCTCTTAACAACATGTTTATGAAAATCAGAACAGAAGAATTGATTTTTGATCTAATAGAGCGAACAAAACATACTTTTAATAAGGCCGAAAGACTTAAATCTATTCCTATTGAAAAACTTAACTCTAGACCTTCAGCTGAAAGTTGGAGCGCCTTGGAATGTTTGGAACATCTCAATCTATACGGGGAATATTATTTACCTGAAATTCGGAACAGGATAAAAAACAGCAAATTTCAGCCGGAGGAATTTTTTTATAGCGGGCTGCTTGGTAATTATTTTTCCAAAAGCATGCTTCCAAAGGAAAATTTGAAAAAAATCAAGACATTCAAGGATAAAGACCCAATTGGAAGTCAGCTTGATTTAAGTACATTGAAACGATTTTTGGAACAACAAAAAACATTGATGGAATTGCTGGAGCATTCAAAAAATGTAAGCCTGAATAAAACAAAGACTGCCATAAGCATTTCCAGATTTATTAAATTAAAATTGGGAGATACCTTTAGGGTTCTTGTTTACCACAATCAACGGCATTTAATCCAGGCGCAAAAAGCCCTAGGTGCAAAAATATAGCTTTCAACCGGTACCGAAAAAAAACCTATTTCCTTATTGGATAAGAAAGATCCGGCCGTATATAACCTCTTATAATTTCCACACCGGAAATAGTTGCTTCCAGTTGGTTAAAAAGTTCAGCACCCTCATTCCCGAGAAGCAGCCTGTTATCTACAATCATACGCTCATAATCTTCGGGACTTTCAGCCGCTGCAGCTACCATGAAATAAGTTCCCATAATACCAAAACCACTGCGATATACCCTATAATGAAGTTTTGAATCTTTTTTGCTATATAATTCCTTGAATTTTACAGCAAGTTCTTCTGCCTTTTCAGCTTTATCCGGAGTGAAATAATAAATGGTATTGTTTCTAAAATTTTTCCCTACCGGAGTTACATTTATTCCATCCGGTTGATAGGATAAATTCTTATCCAGGATGATTACATAATCACCATGAGTCTCATAACAATCATCGTACTTATTAAAGATTTGAGTGGTTTCCCGTTGTCCCATCTTTTCAGCAAGGCTTCCAAAAGGATTTTTATCAAAAGCAGCCATGTTTTCAATAGGTGAGATATAAAAATACCGGTAATCATGGGAAACCATGGTAAACCAGCTAATATTATTTACTTCGTGTTGCTTGAGAGCAGCGATGAGTTCCTTGTCCACGCTTTCTTGTTTATTAGACATAGCGGGTTTTGTCCTATCTTCATGGATCCAATACATTTGAGAGTCCTCGTTGTTCTGGGAAGAAAGAATAAATGAATTTATTAGGAATAAAAGTAAAATTCCATGGGTTTTAATGGTTTTCATAATCGATTATTTTTAATTAGATACTTAATATTCTCCCTTGTTGATCAGGATCTATATTAGCCATTTTCCCTCATACCTAACCTTGTAAGAATGAGGGAAATCTTAAAGCAAATCCATTTGGAGTTTAATATTTCTGGCGATCAAATAATCCATATGGTTTAAACTGATATCCTTGATGTAAGCAAGAGGGGATGTTGCTTTTAATTTGATGATTCAAACAGCGTAAAGAACTGTAAATTATTAGTTTGCATTTATTTTTCACACTTGTAAAGATACGGAAATAATCTTTTTTTTTAATACTGGTTTTAATAAACACGCAGTTTAGAAACTAAAATAAATAGGATTATAACCTAAATTAAAGCCTGTTGAGATACCAAAAAGAAGGCTTACTTTGAAAGATGGAACTTGCCCCAAGATGTGCTTTTTCCGCAATAAAATAATTTTAAATCAATCAATATTCTTTGTGAAGGAAATGGATGTTTTGAGTGATGAAATGTAGAAAAAAATTAGCCAAGACCAGGATGAAAATGGGGGAAAACCCTTAATCAAAAATATCGGGGCAAGCCCACAGATATGTCCTGATAATTACCGGGAAGAAAATACTTTTAAATTCCCGAGGTGGGCGCCCCTGCAAGATTCGGGCGGGTTAAAGCATCAATGAGGGATTAAAGAAAGGAATTGTTCAAAACAGAATTTGACAAAAGTTAAATCCCCTGATGCTCACCTGTCAAGATCTGCCGGTATTTCATGAAATTCTGGATATCCCGTTCTTTGACCTTAACTTTTTGCTTGCTGGGAGGTGCTTGATTTATGTGGTATGTGTAATAAAAACTATTCCTAATTTATAAAAACTCAGTTTTTGGCCGTAATAGCTTCATTATTTTATGAAACCAATACCGCCAATAAGTTTAGCTATTCGTATGCTATTTTGTATTTCAAAACACTTAATTTTGACTCCTCTTTATAAATAAAAAGTATGCAGCCCAACAAAAGTTATGTGATAGATTTTGATAGTACGTTTACCCAGGTTGAAGCCCTGGATATATTAGGAGAGATCTCACTGGCAAATGAAGCAGATAAGGAATTTAAATTGGCTAAACTGGAAGCTTTAACCAATCAGGGGATGGCCGGCGAATTATCTTTTAGGGAATCCCTTATCCAGCGACTGGAATTATTAAATGCTGAAGAAAAACACCTTCCTGTGCTGGTGGAAATTCTGAAAAGGAAAATATCTACCTCATTTGTTAGAAATAAAGCCTTTTTCCATGAATATAGGGAGCATATCTATATCATATCAAATGGTTTTAAAGAGTTTATAATTCCAATTGTAATGGAACTGGGAATTAAGGAGGAGCATGTGTTTGCCAATTCCTTTGAATTTGATGCAGCGGGGAAAATCGTAGGTTTTGACAAGGAAAATGTGCTTTCATCCAATAATGGAAAAGTTGCCACACTAAAAACCCTGGATCTTAAAGGGGATGTATATATGATTGGTGATGGTTATACAGATTATGAAGTACGTGCCGCGGGGCTCGCCAATAAATTTTATGCCTTTACCGAAAATGTAGAGCGTGGTAATGTTTTGGAAAAAGCAGATCACATCACGCCAAGTATGGATGAATTTTTATACCTGTTTAACATGAATAAAGCTATTTCTTACCCTAAAAACCGGATTAAGGTACTTCTTCTGGAAAATGTACATCCGGATGCCTTTGGCATTCTTAAAGAGGAGGGCTATAATGTTTCCACCTATTCCGGGGCGATGGATGAAGATGAACTTGCTGAAAAAATTAAGGATGTTTCTGTTCTTGGGATTCGTTCAAAAACACAGCTTACTAAAAAAGTGCTGGACAATGCCCCAAGGCTTATCGCTGTAGGTGCTTTTTGTATAGGGACCAATCAAATAGATCTGGAAGAATGCCTTAAAAAAGGAGTGGCGGTATTTAATGCCCCGTATAGCAATACGCGGTCTGTAGTGGAATTGGTGATTGGGGAGATCATTCTCCTTACCAGGAATTTACCCGATAAAATGATGAAAATGCATCAGGGGAATTGGGATAAATCGGCAAATAACAGTCATGAGATCCGCGGAAGAAAAATAGGGATTATAGGTTATGGTAATATAGGTTCTCAATTATCTGTAGTAGCAGAGGCTATAGGTTTTGATGTATATTATTATGATGTAGTTGAAAAGCTTGCTTTAGGAAATGCCACTAAATGTAACAGTTTGAAAGAGCTTTTGGAAAAAGTGGATATCATTAGCCTTCACGTTGACGGCAGAAAGGATAACAAGAATTTTATAGGCGAGAAGGAATTTGAGCACATGAAAGATGGAGTGGTTTTCTTGAATTTGAGCAGGGGGCACGTAGTTAATATCGATGCACTGGTAAAGAATATTTCTTCGGGAAAAGTGGTAGGTGCAGGAATAGATGTTTTTCCTGAAGAACCAAAAACCAATAAGGAAACTTTTGAGTCTCCGCTTCGAAATTTACCCAATGTGATCTTAACGCCTCATATTGGTGGTAGCACAGAAGAAGCGCAGGAAAATATCGGGAATTTTGTCCCCGGAAAGATCATGGAATATATAAATACAGGAAGTACGACAAACAGTGTAAATTTCCCAAATCTGCAACTTCCTATACTTGAAAACGCTCATAGATTGATCCACATTCACCTAAATAAACCGGGTATTATCGCACAAATCAATAAAATCCTGGCTTCCCACGATATAAATATTGTTGGTCAACACTTAAAAACCAATGAAACAATCGGTTATGTTATAACAGACATCGATAAAGTGTATGGTGCTGAGGTGATACGGGAATTAAAGGATATTGAACATACAATTCGTTTCCGGGTGCTTTTTTAGCGTAAATTTTAAAGCCCGGGCCCGTGACGAATAACAAATGGATAATAGAATCCAGTGAAAAAAAATAAAGAAATGGTCTTCTATTTTCTGAATTTCAGAAAATAGAAGACCATTTCTTTATTAAGCTAAATTAGCTGATTTATAGTGTTCTTTTCAGGAATTTGATCTCCTTAGATCATTTATTCTCCGGAGTAATCATAATATGAGCACGGTGTGTTCCCGGATCCATAAGCCAAGGCATTCCCGGAACTTCCGGTTTTGCAGGCAGTCCGGTAGATTCGGTGGTTGCATACGGCATATATATCACATATCTGAATTTGCCATCGATAAGCGTACCGGTGGTTTTGTCATAATTCTCTTTGGTTCCACTTAAAATATAAACCATACTTGGCGTATCTGTTAATTGCAGTTTACCGGATTCCGCCTCTTGTTGGCGAATCGCTCTTTTTTCCATTTCCGATTTTCCTTCAGCGGTTAGTTCTCGTCCACGTGCCATAAAAGGTTCCAGTTTTTTATTGTAGCAGGAAACATTAATTCCTTCCCTGTTTGGATCGTCGGCAATGCAAACCAGATTGTTGGTGCCTTCCTGAAGTACCTGCAGTTCTCCTTCTGAATTATATCCATAAACCATGGCTTCACTCCGCTGATCGGCGGGAGCAGCAAGGAGTGCTGTTTTTATCTGAATTTCAGCAGCCGGGATCTCAATGG
>JAWOHC010000227.1:0-3879 GCA_046496275.1 Gillisia sp. | reverse complement strand
CAAAGTTATTGTGCGGGTGACCGATAACGGTGAAGGCATAGAAAAGGCCAACATTCCAAGGCTTTTTGAGCGCTTTTACCGCGTAGATAAGAGTGGTTCCCGAAAGGAAGGCGGTTCCGGACTGGGGTTATCTATCGTAAAACATATTATTGAAGCTCATAATGAAAAGATCTATGTGGAAAGTGTTTTTGGGGTTGGAAGTGAATTTTCATTCACCCTGGAAAAGAGCAAAAATCCTTCTAAAATCATTGCTTCCGAAAAACCCGGGCACGGAAGAAAAAAAGCTTAATCCACTATAATCATTAATTTCTATAAGTTTTTCTGAAGTGAATTTAGCCTGAGGACAACCAGGGGAAATCCCCATTTTTTTCAATCGCCGGGCCAAATATTCCTGTTCGGGTTGTCCCGGAGTGGGTATCAAAAACGATGTTTTCTCCAGTTTAGCCAGATCCATGAGGGTGGTATATCCCGATCTTGAAATCACCAACCTGCTGCTATTGATAACAATTTCAAGTTCTTTTGAAGTCATGAAATTACAAACGCTAAAATTTCCCTTCTTTTCAATTTTCTGAATTTCCTCAACAACTCCACGAACCATATAAATTTTTGCGCTGGCATCCTTCAGCTCATTGAACATGATCTTTTCAAGGATACTGCGTTGAGGTTCCGGCCCTGAAAGCAACACCAGGATATCATATTCAATGGATCGTTCTTCTTTTTCAAATCTGCTTATGATCCCAAGGTATTTTACGGGAATGCCGGGGTTTTTTAAATGACTCATCTTTCCACTGAGATTGATCGTTCCCGGAAGATCCGGAACCCAGCATTCATCAAATTTATTGATATAGCCTTGCTGGATTTTACTGCTTAAAAAGGTTGTTAACCCAGAAAGCACCCGAATTTGATGTGTGATAAAAACCGACGGCACGAACCTGGAACGAACTCCCCACCGATTATCTGAAATGATCCCCGATATTTTCTTGGTCCTGATGAGATCTTCGGTACGTTTTAGCTCTTTTGAAATAGTTCTTAGTATGTGTGGTGTATTGCTTAGAAGTTTAAATTTTAGCAGGAAAGGATATTTTGAATATTCAATGGCATAGGAGGGAAGCGAATAATGTTCGAGTTCGGGAAATTCTTTTTGCAATAAATACAGCGCATCTCCGTCTGATGCGATTACCGGAACAAAATTTTGTTCGATCAACGCACGGATTATGGGAATACACCGGGTGGCATGTCCCAGTCCCCAGTTTAAAGGTGCTACCAGAATTCGTTTTTTGTTCATGATCAAATATAGGAAATGATGAGGTGAAGTGATGAAGTGACGTTGATATGTAAAGAAAAAAGAGAATAGAATATAGAAAAAAGAGAATAGAATATAGAAAAAAGAAAATAGACTGATAATAAACAAGAGCCAAGAATCAAGACAACATGCATATTTCCTGATTCCTGGATCTTGGTTCTCAATTTTTTTACTTCTATTGTCGCACTTCTAATTTCTAATTTCTTTTAGTTAATTTTACCAAAATATTTAGAAGCAGTGGGGAGTAAAAATAAACTCAGAAGATTCCGTGAAAACGAGCAATTTGATAATGTGGTACAGCCTTCGAGGGAGGAGTTAACTCAGGATACCTATCCATTAAGAGGCAAATGGCGATCCGATTTTTTTAAAAACAACAATCCGATAGTTCTTGAACTTGGTTGCGGAAAAGGAGAATACAGCGTTGCCCTGGCCCAAACTTATCCGGAAAAGAATTTTATTGGCGTAGATATTAAAGGAGCCAGATTTTGGCGTGGCGCAAAGACTGGTATTGAAGAAAATATCACCAATCTTGGATTTATCAGGACCCAGATTGAACTGGTGGATCATATTTTTGCCGAAAATGAGATCGATGAGATCTGGATCACCTTTCCGGATCCGCAAATTAAATATAAACGCACCAAACACCGTTTAACCAATTCAGAATTTCTTCAGAAATACAAATTCATATTGAAACCGGACGGTATCGTGAATTTAAAAACCGATAGCGAATTTATGCATGGATATACCCTGGGGCTCTTGCACGGCGAAGGTCATGAGGTCCTACAGGCCAATCACGATGTATATAAAAATGTATATTCTCCAAAAGAAGTAACCGGGATACAAACTTTCTACGAAAAACAGTACCTTGAACAAGGAAAGCCTATCACTTATATTCAATTTAAGATAAAATAATACTTTGGAGGAAACCAAACTTTTCCTAATCACTTATTTTGCAGCTCTTCTTGGAGTAGTGCCGCCGGGACTGGTCAATATGACGGTTGCAAAAACCTGTATGAAGCATGGGGAAAAGAGCGGTATCTTCGTTGCCCTTGGAGCATCCATCGTGGTGTTTTTGCAAGCCATGCTGGCTGTTTTTTTAGCCAGGTATATTTTCGATAATCCATTTATAAGTAATGTGCTTTTACGAGCTGGCCTGGTGATTTTCATTATTTTAGCCATCTTCTTTTTTGTGAAAGCACAAAATGGATCACACATAGAAGCCCAAACTGAAAAAACCAACGCCAACAGTATTTTTAAAGGAATTCTTGTTGCTGTTTTAAACGTATTTCCCATTCCTTATTTTGTTGCACTTGCAACCGCATTAAATATTGGCGGGGATGTTTCCTATGATTTTGTTTTAATGATCACTTTTGTGCTTGCAGCCTCGCTGGGAACTTTTACTACACTTTATTTCTACGTTTTATTCTTTCAGAAAATCGATAGTAAAACAGCGATATTTTCTAAATATTCCAATTATTTTATGGCTATACTGATGTTTGTTTTGGTCATTATAACACTTGTAAGGATTTTTTATTATTAAAATGGCTTCCGAGAAAAATTTTTTTGAGCGGGTTTATGAAGTAGTAAAGTTAATTCCTTACGGTAGAGTAACTTCCTATGGTGCCATTGCCAGGTATCTTGGTGCTGCCGGAAGCGCCAGAATGGTGGGGTGGGCGATGAATAATTCTCACGATATGGATGCTGTACCCGCACAAAGAGTTGTAAACCGACTTGGTTTGCTTACCGGGAAGCATCATTTTGGGGGTTCTTCAGCCATGCAGCAATTGTTGGAGGCGGAAGGCTTGAAAATTAAGGACAATCAGGTGCTCGATTTTCAGAAAGTTTTTTGGGATCCAAATTTGGAACTCCCCGGAAGGGATTGTTAGTGTGAAACACCATAATTTCAGCTTAGTACCCCATCGATCAATTATGCGTAAATTCTTCGTTTTCTGGGCTTTTACCGTTATATTTGCATATTAGAATCAGTCTATATAAGAGGTTGAAATCAGAAAAAAAACATTTGTGATGAAATTAGATAAAAAAGACATATTTGCTGCGTTGGAAACCATCTCTGTTTCGGGAGAAGGAAAAAATATGGTGGAAAGTGGCGTTGTAAAAAACATCATGACTTTTGCAGATGAAGTTGTAGTGGATTTAGTTCTTACTACCCCTGCTTTACACATTAAAAAAAGAGCGGAAGTGGATGTGATGAAAGCCATTCACGAAAAAGTATATGACAAGGCAAAGGTCACGGTGAATATCAAGGTAGAAGCACCTGAAAAACCCGAGATCAAGGGGAAAGACATTCCTGGGATGAGGAACATAATTGCAGTTGCTTCCGGAAAAGGTGGGGTTGGAAAATCTACAGTAACCGCGAATCTTGCCGTTTCCCTTGCTAAAATGGGGTTTAAAGTTGGATTGCTGGATGCCGATATTTATGGGCCTTCCATGCCAATGATGTTTGATGTTGCTGCAGAAAGGCCATTATCTGTTAATGTCGATGGTAAATCTAAAATGAAACCTGTAGAAAATTATGGGGTCAAATTGTTATCGATTGGCTTTTTTACAAAACCAGA
>JAWOHC010000222.1:0-8669 GCA_046496275.1 Gillisia sp. | reverse complement strand
ATCATCAATTTTAGAATACTTCTTAATTTAGGCTCTGCGGGCACTGATTGCTTTCCTTTAACAAATACCAGGTTTATAATAATGAGTCCAAATAAGCCAAGGATCATTTGCGAAAAGGTGATTTCGTAGGAGGTGAAACCTTCAGCATATGCCATTTTAACGAAAGTGGTGAGCATTCCATAACTGGAAGCGCCCAGGGCAACCATAAGGCTTCCCTTAAGAACAGGATTATTCATTTACTTCTGAAAAATGCAGTTACAAAAACCGCAGTTCAAATTAGATTTTAGGCTGTTTTTCTGAAAATTGATCAGTCCAGTTTTTCAGCTAATTTGTTGAAGACCTTTTTAGGGTTTTTACCTTGATAAAGAATATCATATACCGCATCGATAATAGGGGTTTTTGCGCCTTTCTCCTGGTTTATCTTATAGGCACTTTCTGTAGCATAATAACCTTCGGCAATCATACTCATTTCCATTTGAGCGCTTTTTACGGTGTAGCCTTTCCCTATCATGTTCCCAAACATTCGGTTGCGGCTAAAAACAGAATATCCTGTTACCAGCAAATCCCCTAAATAAGCAGAATCATTGATGTTCCGCTTCATTTTATGCACTTTTTTGATGAATTTTTTCATTTCCCGAATGGCGTTGCTCATCAATACACTCTGGAAATTATCGCCATATCCAAGTCCGTGAGCAATTCCGGCTGCAATGGCGTAAATATTTTTCAACATCGCGGCATATTCGGTCCCTGTTACATCATCGCTGGTTTTACAGGTAATGTAATCGCTTTGAAGATGATTGGCCATAATTGTGGCTTTTTCATCATCCTGGCAGGCAATGGTTAAATAAGAAAGTCTTTCCAGGGCTACTTCTTCTGCGTGACATGGGCCTGTGATCACCCCGAAATTTTCATCAGGAACTCCATATTCCCTATTAAAATGTTCCCCAACGATAAGGCTGGTTTCCGGAACAATCCCTTTAATGGCAGAAAAAATAACCTTGTCTTTTAGCGGAATATGCAACTTGTCCAGTTCTGCCTTTACAAATGCAGATGGGATGGCAAATATTAAATAATCCGAATTTTTAACCACCTCATTGATATCGTTGCTTAACCTAAGTTTTTTTACATCAAATTCTACAGAACTAAGGTAATTCGGGTTGTGTTCCTGGGTCCTTATATGTTCTATGGCAGTTTTGCTGCGCATATACCAGTTTATTTCTTCCAGATTTTCGCTAAGCATTTTCACAATAGCCGTAGCCCAGCTTCCGCCGCCAATGACACCAAATTTCGGAGAGTTTTCCATAGTTTATTTTATTGCGGCAAAAATACACAAATTTAAAGGAAAGTGAATTATTCCTTCTTTTCTTGTAGAATTTACAATGGATACGATATTTCTACGTTAATATTAAACGAGGTACAAGGTTGCTTTTTTTTCTGAAGTACTTGTATTAGTTTTTTTTGGTTGGTTATTTTGGTTGGAAAACAGCAGCAGGTTCTTAATTTCCTGTTGCTGTTTTTCTGTTTTATCACCAGATTTTTTTCTTCTGAATAGTTCTTCTTTCAACAGGATATAAGGTTGCAACCGGGTAATGGATGTAATTCTAACAAAATTTTATAAGTTAAAAATAATTCAGTTTTCAAGAGAATTTGTATCTTGTTTCTACAAATTAAAAGAACAACATGGGACTATTCAAATTTATTAAGAGTGCAGGTGCAAAAATTTTCACTGCGGATAAAAATTCCAAAGAAAATTCGGTTAAGGTTGCCGGAGAGCAGGAAAAATCCGAAGAAATAGAAAATGAAAGGGCTGCAAGAAAACTTGAAGGAACCATAGGAGATTTAAGCCTCAAAGTAGAAAATCTTAAGATTACAATAAAAAATGAAATGGCCAAAATATCCGGAAAGGCCATAGATCAAACCACACGGGAAAAAGTGATTTTAGTGGTTGGAAATGTGGAGGGTATTTCCCAGGTTGAGGATAATATGGAGGTGGATACTAAGGAACCCGAAGCGGTTTTTCATACGGTGGAACGAGGGGATTCTTTAAGTAAAATTGCAAAGGAGCATTATGGTTCCGCAAATAAATATCAAATTATTTTTGAAGCAAATAAACCAATGCTTACAGATCCCGATAAAATATATCCGGGTCAGGTATTGAGAATTCCTGCTTTGAAAGAATAAAAGAAAAAGGACTGTTTATAAGAATAGCGAGTATTACATTGAGCGCAGTCGAAGTGCCAGGTTATTGTTCCACAATGAAAAAAGTAGGATCATTTAACCATCAAGAATATTCAAAAGGATTTTTAAACAGTCTTTTTTATTTATAGAAATTCATCAATTCTATATATTTCCAAACCTTTACAGGCAGCATAGCCGTTATATTTTTCCCGTCTTTAATCGCATTTCTTATAAAAGTGGAAGAGATCTCTATTACCGGAGCATCTACTCTTGTGATTTTTGGATGATCTTTAAATTGATTATCCACCGTGCCCTTAGAGACCCTTGGATATACATAAATAGCATGTCTTTCAAGAATGACCTCGTGATTTTTCCATTTATGGAAACTTTTTAAATTATCCTCCCCCATAATAAGGGAAAAAATAAAATTGGGGTGGTCTTCATCCAGTTTTGCCAGTGTGACGACCGTATAATTGGGTTGTGGAAGTTTGAATTCGACATCACAGGGTTTTAAATTCTCATAATCTTCACAGGCCTTGTAAACCATATCCAGTCGGTGATGGTTATCGAGGAGGCTGCTTTTCTTCTTAAAAGGGTTATGAGGAGTAACTACAAGCCAGACTTCGTCCAGATCTGAAAATTCCACCATGTAATTGGCAATAATTATATGCCCTATATGAATGGGATTAAAAGTTCCAAAGTATAAGCCTACCTTTTTTTTCATGCTTGCTTTTTATCTGCACCCACATATTTTGATACTAAATCGTAGGCTTCTTTTAGGGCGGTTTCCAGGTGTATATTCTCTATTATAAAATCAAATTGAGGTGCCGTAGCAAGTTCTATAGAGGCTTTTGCAACGCGCATGTTGATTTTGTCTTCCGACTCTGTTTTTCGTTTTTTTAAACGGATTTTTAATTCTTCAATACTGGGCGGCTTCACAAATACAGCTAAGGTTTCTTCCGGATAAATATGCTTTATATCCAAACCTCCTACAACATCAATATCAAAGATTACATTTTTACCCGATTCCCAGATTCGTTCTACTTCAGATTTAAGGGTGCCGTAAAAATTATCCCTGTAAACTTCTTCCCATTCCAGGAATTCATCGTTTTTTATCTTCTTTTTAAAATCTTCCAAAGAGAGAAAATAATAATCTTTTCCATCTACTTCTTCAGGTCTTGGATCCCGCGAAGTTGCAGAGATGGAAAAATCCAGTTTCAGTTCCGGTTGAGAAAGCAAATGCCTAACAATGGTAGTTTTTCCGGATCCGGAAGGAGCCGAAAAAACAATAAGTTTTCCCGTTTTCATTAAAGTACGTTTAAAAGTTGTTCTTTTATTTTTTCAAGTTCATCTTTCATTTGGACTACCAGTTGCTGCATAGGTGCATAATTGGATTTACTCCCAATGGTATTTATTTCCCTTCCCATTTCCTGAGAGATAAAAGCGAGTTTTTTTCCGTTGGAATCCTGGGAGTTTAAAGTATCCTTAAAATACGATAAGTGATTGTCCAGGCGCACTTTTTCTTCGGTGATATCGAATTTTTCAATGTAAAAAACAAGTTCCTGCTCAAAACGGTTCTCGTCTACGTTTTCCTTGAGATCTGCCACTCCTTTTTTAAGGCGTTCCCGAACTCCTTCTATTCTGTCCGGATCCATAGTGATGATATCCTCTAAAAGTCTTTCTATGCTTGTCACCCTAAATTGCAGGTCCTTTTCCAGTGCAAGACCTTCATCGGTTCTAAATTTGTTTATTTCCATCAATGCTTCCGCAACAGCTTCTTCAATTCCTTCAAATTCGAGTTCATCAATTTCATCACGTTCCGTTTTTAGAGCATCCGGCATTCTAACCGCCATTTTCAATAATTCGGTTTCATCTCCGTCTACGATCTCTTTTAACTGCCTCATGTAATTTTTTACCACCGCAGGATTTATTGCCGCTGTAGTTTCTTCTCCTGTAACTTCCACGTGTAATGAAAAGTCCACTTTTCCGCGGGTTAAGGAATTGGCTATGAGGGTGCGTAATTGAAGTTCCTTTTCCCTGTATTGCCCGGGAATGCGGGCATTTAGGTCAAGGCTTTTGCTGTTTAGGGATTTTATTTCTACCGTTATTTTCTTGGATGGGAGCTGTAAAAGGCTTTTTCCAAACCCGGTCATTGACTGAATCATGTTCGATTTTTAAAAGTTGCGCAAAGATAGTTATTTCTGAAGCATCACAAATTTAGTAGAACCCTATTTTGAAGTTCTCAGGTCAATCTTGTCAGGTTCGCATTTCTTGCAACCATAATATGAAAAATACCATAAGCGGTAAGGCCAAGTGCAACTGCTCCAAGAAGGAGGTTGCCATAGCTAAAACTTAGAAAATATGCCAATGCTCCCTCCGTTCCCTTATACTCATTGGCATTGAGATTTAAAATAACTTTTACTATAAAGAAAGCAAGCACGCCAAATACCATTCCGCGGGCAATATATCCCAATCTTCCCGCTCTTTTTATAAAGTCATATTCATGTTTTACCGAAGGATAATTATCAATCTTCTTCATAAATGAGGCTTTATAAGCTATATAGAGCTGTTGAATGGCCTGGCCGGCTATAAGAATTCCCAGAGCCCAGATAAGGGCTTTTCCCCAGTCGTGAGACAATAGCTCCCACAAGGCAGCTTTTTTTTCTTCCCCTCCATTTGTTTCCAAATCTTCCTGAGAACTTCCGGTTAAAGAGTTGATTAGTGGTTTTGAAAAAGCATACGCTAAAATGCCGTAAAATACTCCTGAATAAAAATAGCGTACCCGTTTAAACCCCGACTTTACCGTTTCATTTTCTGCATCGCTTTCCGGGAATTTTATAGTCTGGTAGAATCTCCAAATGGAATATGCAAATAATCCAAGGGCAATGATTCCTACAAAGGTTTTTCCAAGGGGAAATTCAAGTAAAAATTGAATCACATCCCTGGTGTCGGAAATTTCTCCTCCCAGGTCAAAGGCGGCCATAAAAGTTAAACTCCCCAGCAGTACATACACGACACCTTTGGTGAAGAATCCGGCAGATCTTATTTTGGCAATTTTGCCCGTATCTCTATTTTTCATTTCCAAAAAAGGTTCATTGAACCCCGCATAAAATTAATGAATGATCTTTCTTTATTGATAATTTACTTTTTGACCCTTTTTTCCGCTTAACCCCAACCCTAAAGGGAGGCGGAAAAAGTTTTTCGTTTCGCCTGAAACCTTTTTCCTTTAAGGGGTGAACCGCATAAAATTATTACATTTTTCAATATGCTTAAAGCTGGATTTGGAATTTATTTAAATATATCCTAAAATAAATTCCAGGGAACGTTCTTCTGTATAGGTTTGTTTTTCCTTCTGAATAAAACCTACATGACCACCATATTCAGGCATTTCAAGATGAAAATTAGGATTGGATTTTGCAATCGCTACCGGGGAAGAGTTTTCAGATAAAAACCCATCATTTTTTGCATTTATGAGCAATGTTGGAATGGAGATTTTCTCTATAAACTGAAGGGAACTGCTTTTTTCATAATACTCCAATGCATTTTTATATCCGTGTGCACGGCTGGTGTAAAGTTCGTCAATAGCATACAAACTGGTGCAGGATGCTATCTGCTGTTTTTCGAGGTCACCGGGGAAATGGACTTCGCGCTGATAGAGCTGTTTTTTGAGCTTTTTCACAAATCTTCCGGAGTAGATCCTGTTTCTGGATTCTTCCAGTTTTTTAAGCGATAAATGAAGATCGCAGGGAGTGGAAATGGCAACCGCCGATTTTAATTGAGCAGGAAGCTTATTGCCTTCTCCAAGGTATTTCAGCATTAAATTTCCCCCAAGGCTAAATCCGTTTAAGGCCAGGTTTTTATACCTGTTTTTTAAAAGAACATGTGAAACTACCTGTGCCAAATCCTCACTTGCACCGGCATTATAGGAACGGTACAACCGGTTGATCTCACCACTGCATCCCCGGAAATTAATAGCGGCAACATCCCATCCGTTATGGTTGAAATATCGCGCCATTCCAAGCATGTATGGGCGCTGGGCGTTGCCTTCAAGTCCGTGGAGGAGGATTAGCAGTTTTTCCGATTTCCCCGAAATGGAATAGCTCCAATCCAGGTCCATAAAATCTCCATCTTCAAGCTCAAGCCTTTCCCTTTTTTGAGCCACGGGAGGAATTTTCCTTATAACCGAAGCGTAGATAGTGGAAATATGGTAATTTTTGAAGAGTACCGGAGGACGATATGTGCTTTTTATTACAGGCATAGGAGCAAATATCGGAAATCAAAAACCTTGGAGCAAGCCCAAAAGGTGTGTCATGATAATTCGGGAGAAAATTACCTTTAAAAATTCCTGGCATGATCCCCTGAATGGGTAATTAAAGCGGAGCCATTAAGCCTAAAAAGTATTTTAATCCTGCCAGTGGACTTAATTCCGGTATGCCCGTGCACTCAATTTTATTATGCACGCATATTAATTATTTGTAGGTTTGCCAAAAATCATATGGTATGTACATAAAAGAATTTGATATTCGATGGAGTGATTTGGATGCTAACCGGCATTTAGCAAACAGCGCCTTCATCAATTTCATGAGCCACACGCGGATGGGGTTTTTAATGGAAAACGGATTTGGCCAAAAGGAACTTGGAAAACATAATATAGGGCCGGTTGTATTTTATGAGCACATTTACTATTTCAAAGAGATTTTCGCCGGAAAACCGGTAAAAGTGAGCCTTCAGTTAAAAGGACTTTCTGAAGATGGCAAGTATTTTGAATTTATC
This sequence comes from Gillisia sp., assembly GCA_046496275.1. Taxonomy (GTDB): domain Bacteria; phylum Bacteroidota; class Bacteroidia; order Flavobacteriales; family Flavobacteriaceae; genus Gillisia. The sequence continues at coordinate 1,718 of JAWOHC010000222.1, read as the reverse complement.
CATAATTTCTATGATCAAAAAGGTAGGAATTTTGCCAGTTGTGAAATGATGGGCGGTTGGATAGACCTGAAGGAAAGAAAACTTATTGGTTTGCCATCAGAATTATTTGAAAATCTAAACAGCCTTTCCCATACCGGTGATTTCAGAATTCTAACAAAGCAAGATACCAGGAAATTCAGTAAAAAACCTAAAGATTTAACCGATTAAACTCGTACAGGTTTTGCTTTTCGGGATACCATATAAACTCCGGCAAATACCAAAAGCGCTGCGGTAATCTTTACGGTATTGAGTGTATCTGCGCCAGTTCCTACTGCAAATGCGATCGCTACAAGTGGTTGTAAATAAATAAACGCACTTATTGCAGATGCGCTTAATTCTTTCAATGCAAAAATATTAAGCAGGTACGTTGCAAAGGTTGTTCCTACAACCACAAATGCCATTTTCCAAATAGCATCCAAAGGAAGAGCAGTCCATTCTACCTTTGAAAACTCTGAAATAGTTATTGGAAAATTGATGATGATGGCAAAAAGAAAAAGCCATTTCATCAATGTAAAAGGATGGTATTTTGCCGTTAAAGGTTTTACAAGGATAAGATATAATCCATAGGAAAAGGCATTGATGATAAAGAATAGATTTCCCAAAGGGATGTTGGGGGCATTAAATGTTTTTTCCGTACCAAAAAGCACCAGGGTTAAGGCCCCTGCAAGGCCGGTTACAATCCCAATAACTTTTAAAGGCGTGATGCGTTCTTTGATAAGAATAGCTGCCAGGATCAAAACCAGGATGGGCGAAACAGTGATGATTACTGAACTGTTGATGGGCGTAGATAAGCTAAGGCCTTTAAAGAAAAGGAGCATGTTTATTACCATTCCAAAAATGGTACAACCTACAATCCTGGGCCAGTCGCTGTTGGCAATTTTTTCTTTTGGCCCCCAGAAACTGATGATCCAGAACAAAATAGCTGCTCCCGTAACCCGTAATAAAATAAATCCGAAAGGTTCTATGTAAACCGGCATAAGGCCTTTGGCAATCGTGTGATTGATACCGTAAATCGTACTGGCTCCCGTAGCAGCCAGGATTGCCAGCGCCCTGTTATCCACGTATCTCTGTTTTGGCGGCTTCCACGTTTTTTTTGGCATTTCCGGCAAATATCTGGTCATTGACGATAATTACCGGCCGCTTTAAAAAAGTATAATGTTCCAGGATTAAATTTCTATACCGATCCTCGGTTAAATCTTCATTTTTAAGATCCCGTTCCTGATACAACCTTGCCCTTTTGCTGAATAATGCTTCATAACTTCCACTTAGTTCCTTCATCTCATCAAGCTGAACTTCAGTGATGGGCTCTTCCTTGATGTCCTGAAGTATAAAAGAAGAAGGAGCATCCAGTTCCTTTAAAATTTTTTTGCAGGTATCACAGGTTGAAAGATGGTAGATTTTTTTCATTTTCAGGGTTTTGATTAAAAAACACGTCCTTGCATAGGAAGAGTTTCCTCAATTTAAACTAAAGTATTTTTATAAACTCTATAACTTCTTCCAGGGGAATTTCCAATTGAATACCACCTTCTGCATAGGAAGCTACTTCATATGGATTGTACCTAAGAATGACTTTATTTTTGAGAAAACCAATGTTTTTAGGCAATTGAAAGTTATCCTCTTCAAAAAAGAATCCGGTACTGTTAATAGGGTCTTCTTCAGGGATATTATTGTTTTTTCTG
>JAWOHC010000180.1:0-16517 GCA_046496275.1 Gillisia sp. | reverse complement strand
TGAATTCTTTGGTTGTACATAGCCATTTTCAATGCTTTTTATCTTATTTCCCGAAACTACAATGGTCTTTTCAGTAAGGACTTTTCCGTTTTTGGTATCGACAAGTTTACCACTTTGAATATAGAGATCCTGGGCATTTACATTTGACGCGAAAATTATTCCGCAGAAGATTAAAACTATTTTTTTCATATATGTTTTATTTTATTGTTTTTTTATCGGTCATATGTAATTCGCATATTTTCATCGGTATTTTCATCGGTATTTGTATCGTATTTCAGTTATGCTCATTTCATAATTACAGGGGTGTTACTTATTTAAAAAACCGATTACCGTAGTTGTGATCAATTCGATTTGATCATCGGTAAGTTCGGTATGCATAGGCAAAGAAATCACTTCCTTAACCAAATCATTGGTCACAGGGAAATCGGCCTCATTATATCGGGAATCCTTGTAAGCCTTCTGACTATGCAGCGGAATTGGGTAATAGATTCCATGTGGAATCTGAAGTTCCGCCAAATGTTTCGCCAGCGCATCCCGTTTTCCATTTGTTATTTTTAAGGTGTATTGGTGAAAAACATGGCAATCGCAGGTAGCGCAAATACCCAGATCTTTATTGCAATTTTGGTTGGTTTCCACCTGGGGAATTTCAACATGGTCACAATCCTGAAAAGCTTTGGTATATTTTCGTGCAGCTTCCTGCCTTGCTTTATTATATGAATTCAATTTTGGCAATTTCGCCCTTAAAACTGCGGCTTGCATAGAGTCCAATCTGGAATTCACTCCAACCACATCGTGGTAGTAGCGTTCATACATCCCGTGATTTACAATTCCGCGAAGTGTATGTGCCAGGGCATCATCATTGGTGAAAATTGCACCACCATCACCAAAACCTCCTAAGTTTTTAGAGGGGAAAAAGGACGTGGCTCCAACATGACCTATAGTTCCAGCTTTCTTCTTTGATCCGTTTTTAAAGGTATAGTTGGCACCTATTGCCTGGGCATTATCTTCAATGACATATAAGTTGTGTTCCTTCGCTATATCGAGAATCTCATCCATATTTGCGCATTGCCCGAAAAGATGTACCGGGACAATTGCCTTGGTTTTAGGGGTTATAGCGTTTCTTATAGCATCAGTATTAATATTGAACGTATTGGGATATACATCTACCAAAACCGGGGTAAGTTGTAATAAAGCTATAACTTCTACGGTGGCGGCAAAAGTAAAATCTGCTGTAATAACTTCATCTCCTGGCTCTAAACCAAGTCCCATCATCGCTATTTGCAATGCATCTGTTCCGTTGGCACAGGGAATTACATGTTTTACATCTAAATACTCCTCTAATTCCTTCTGAAATTTTTGCACCTCGGGCCCGTTAATAAAAGCTGAAGTTTCCATAATTTCATTTATCGAGTTCTGGACTTGATCCTTTATAGAAGCGTATTGCCCCTGAAGGTCCACCATTTGTATCTTTTTCATATGTATTGTTATTATTTTTTTATTGGTCTCCCGATAGCTATCAGGGGTAACATCTATTAATTGATTCCCCGTGCATCGATACCCAAATATGGATGTTTCGTTTGATTTTTCCTGTAATGTCACGAAAATACAAAATATAGCCTCTAACGCCAATGCAATTTTTAGGAAAGAGGTATTTTAGCACCTAAAATACTCAAGCTTGCAAGTATTATATAACATTAGCGTAGAATTGGTAAATTTCCTGATTCCGGCAACAAGGTTTCTAAGCGAAAAAATGAAACTTTTTGTAAACGGAAGAAAAGAAACGCTTCCAATATTGGAATCAAAATTAAATAAACAGGATCGTACCATCTGGTTCCACATGGCATCTTTAGGAGAATTTGAACAGGGGGTTCCAATTATAGAGGTTGTAAAAAATCAATACCCGGATCATAAAATAGTGGTGAGTTTTTTCTCTCCCTCGGGATATGAGATCAAAAAAAATACTCCGTTGGCAGATGCGGTGGTATATTTACCTTTGGATACCAGGAGAAATGCTATTAGATTTTTGGACCTGGTCCATCCGGAAATTGTCATTTTCATCAAATATGAATTCTGGCCTAATTACTTAAAGGAATTAAAATCCAGGAATATCCGCACCTTGCTGGTATCAGGAGGTTTTAGAAAGGATCAGTTGTTTTTTAAACCCTATGGAAGCTGGATGCGGAGATCCCTGGAAACCTTTGAACATTTTTTTGTGCAGAATACCACTTCAAAAGAACTACTGAATTCCATAGGTTTTAAGAATGTAACTTTAAGCGGGGACACTAGATTCGACAGGGTTTCTCATCAATTAGAACAGGATAATACGCTTGATTTCGCAGAAGAATTTAAAAATGGAAAGCTTTGTATTGTGGCCGGAAGCACCTGGCCGGAGGATGAAAGGCTTTTGGAAGATTTTATTAACCGATCTACGGAAGATGTGAAATTCCTCCTGGCCCCCCACCAGATTAAAAAAGATCAAATAAAACGATTCCAGGAGAAACTGAATAAAAAAACCCTTCTTTATTCTGAAAGACAGCACAAAAAACTGGCAGATTATAACGTGCTTATTATAGATACCATTGGCCTGCTTACCAAAATCTATAGTTATGCAGATATAGCATATGTAGGAGGTGCAGCAGGAACTACCGGTTTACATAACATCCTTGAACCTGCTACTTTTGGAGTTCCGGTGATTATTGGAGAAAATTTCAATAAATTCCCGGAAGCCGCTCAACTTCAGCAATTGTCTGGATTATTCGCTGTAAGGGATAAAGAAGCTTTAAATGATATTTTAACCAAATTGATTACAGATGAGAGCTTCAGAAAAAAAACGGGTATGATCGCTGGTCATTTCATAAACAGCAATACAGGGGCAACGCGAATTTTTAGGCATTATTTGGAGCAAAAGAATCCTTAAAAGACGTATGATTCAGGGAAAAGATTAGATAAAAATTAAGGTTTTTGGTAAAAAAATACAAAATTTAAACCCTCCCATTTAATTTTACAGTACTTTCGAATGTTAGAAACTAAACTAAATTAATTATGAAAAAAGTATTTTTAATGTTTGCCCTGGTACTAACCTCAGCAATATCACTTGTTTCTTGCAGAGAAACCAATGAAAAAGAAACTGTTATTAGAGAGATACAAGTTGAAAAAGTGGAAAAAACAGAACCTGTTGAAGAGAAAAAAGGAATTTTAGAGCGAACCGCTGAGAAGGTGGATAATAAAGTAAATAAAGAAATTGACAAAGAAATTGATAAAATTGGGGACGATAATTAGTTTGTCTCAAAATTTTTCGTTTACAAATTATTTTTTTACATTTAATTAATATAAAACCAAATTTTAGCCAAAAATTAATCTATGAAAAAATCAATTTTAATTTTAGCAGTAGCATTCACCTTTAGTGTATTTTTCACTTCCTGCAGGGAAGTAAATAAAGAAAAAACAGAGATTGAAATAAGTGATGATATGGATGATGCCGGAAGTACTATCGAGGATGCTGCAGATGATGTTGGTGATGCTGTCGAGGAAGCTGCAAATGCTGTGGGAGATGCTGTAAGTGATGGTGTAGACGAAGTTAAAGAAAAGACCGGAACCGGTGGAACTGATGATATGTAATATTGTTATATCCGCATTCCGGGATTATAATTGAATAAAAAAAATAACCAAAACCTAAAAATTATGAAAAAACTAATGTTTTTATTGATGCTTACCTTTTCTACAAGTGTACTATTTACTTCCTGCAGGGAAGAAAAATCAGGTATTGAAAAAGCCGCCGATGATGTTGAAGATGCAGTTGAAGATATTGCAGATGATTTAGATTAAATAAAGTTAACCAACAAAACCTTAAAAATCCATCCATAACCGGGATGGATTTTTTTTATTGTTTAAAAGATTTGAATTCGCTTTTCAAATCATCCATGGATTGTTGAAGCTGCCGTAAAAGCCCACTCTCGGAGGTAGCATCAATACTAAAAGTAAGTTTACTGTTCACCTGCCATAATTCCTGAATATCGCTTACCAGAACCTGAACAGGCGGATATTCTTCATTGATGGAAACCAGTAAGATTTGATAGGGATCCTCCATTTTCTGGATTTTTTTCACCAATACCGAATCATATAATACCACCACATAAATCTTGCTGAAACTCACTTCCTTAATACTGGGAACCGCCTTTCCAAGTACCCATTCCCCAGGCCTTAGATTGGGCATCATACTGTCGCCTTCCACCTGGAAACCCCTGTAGGTGGCATTCCTGTATTCGGGCAAGGGGATATCAAAAGCAGGCAATTGCTGGTACCATGATACATCCTGTACATTATGCGGATAACCGGCCGCTGCCTTTTGGTTTACCAATATTATATTTTCTTCTTCGCTGCTATTAACAGTAATCACTTTAGGGCTCACATCTCCTTTGCTAACAGGTAAATATTTTTGACTGCTTTCTCCAAATAGCCATAAAGGGTTTACCTCGAACTGACGCAGCAATTCTGCTACGATCTTCCCGGATAATTTTGTTCGACCCCGCTCTATATCTGCGGTAGAATTCTTAATTCCAAGCAAAGCTGCAAACTCAGCCTGTGTGAAATTATGATCGTCACGAATCTCTTTAAAACGTTTAATTTCGGTGGTGTTATCTGTTCCCATACACAAATATAAATTATTTTGCAATAATTCCAACTTTAACATTGGACTATTTCCCGTTAAGTGGAATTATTCCATAATAATATAAAATAATATGGAAATAAAAATCAATTTGCTCAGGCTAAACACCCTAGGCAATTAAAAGGAAGCAATATCGATAATTTGGTTCTACTCATTCAGGGGAATTAAACCAGCTGTTACTTGGAATTAATGTTTTAAATTTGACCAGAATACAGAAAAAAGAATAAAACATCGGAAAACATGGCAAAAAAAGGGGTTGAAAAAAATACACGGAATAAGGCCAAACATACCAAACTATTAAAAAAGAAAAAAGAGAAATTGCGGATGGAGAAAGAAGTTCATAAATTCAAAATAAAGGCCATCCAGGACAGAGCTAAAGAACAAAAAGAGGAAAATCCTTTAACTAAGGAAAATAATTAAAAGACATGAATTTTTACGAACCTCTAAATTTTAACCTATGAGACTTAAAACACTACCCCTATTTTTACTGGCAATTGCCCTTTTTGGCGTGATTTCCTGCGACAAAACTTCAGAAGAAAAAAATAAATACGATGCATTATACACTCAAGTCATAGCAGTTCATGATGAAGTTATGCCAAAAATGGGGGAATTAAGCGGTTTATCCCAGAAGCTAAAACAGCGAATAGACAGCAGCCAGACATCTAGTGTTATTTATGAAAAAGGCATTGAAGATCTGGAGAATTCTTATGATTTTATGATGGAATGGATGCGTGATTTTTCTGAAGAATTTGTGAAGGATCAAACTCCCTTCGAGGAACTTTCAAACGAAGAAAGGAAGGCAAAAATAGCAGCCCTCCAGGAAGAAGTTACCAGTGTTAATAAACTAAGGGATGAAATCAATGGAAGCATAGAAAGAGCAAAAGAATTAATTGAACCATAATTTGCAATGCTGAAGTCTGCCGGAATTTTCAGGTTTCATAAATTTTCAGCATTAAAAAAGCCTGTTCGATTACATCGAACAGGCTTTTTTATACATGATTTGAAGATTGTTACTTTTTCTCGGCAATCTTCTTTTGGTCGTCTTTCTTTTCAGCGACAGGTTCATTTAGCTTCGCGCTCATTTCCATAGAGATGGAAGATCGATCGAAGGTGATTTTACCTGCACCGGTTTCAATAATGACTGCGTTATTTTTTTCACTAAAATCGATAATTTTACCGTGCATTCCGCTTTTGGTGATAATCCTGTCACCTCTTTTCAACTCGGCTGCAAAGGTTTTTTCTTTTTTAGCTCTATTCATTTGTGGACGTATCATAAAAAAATACACCACTACAAACATTAAAATAATTGGTAAAAAACTTGTTATTTGATCCATAAAATAATTTAAAAGCCTTTTTTAGCCTGCTGGAGTTTCAACAAAAGCTTTGATTCTTAATAGTTCTGTACCTTTTTCTGTGTTAGCAGTTACAGTCACAGTTTTAGTAACCTGACCTTGTCCGGCACCGTTAAATTTAACCAACATTTCGCCGCCTTCTCCAGGAGCGATGGATTCATTTTTAGGATACGTAGGCACTGTACAACCACAAGTACTGGTAGCATTTGTAATTACAAGCGGTACTTTTCCTGTATTTATAAATTTAAAAACATGTTCCTGTGGAGCATTTTGGGCGATGTTTCCAAAATCAAATTCTGATTCTTCAAAGGTCAATTCAGGATAATTAACCTCTTGTGCATCGCGATCTGCAGCGGTTTCCACATTTTCGGCCTTTACCTTGCTGGAGGCATCATCCTTACATGAAGTGAAGATCATTGTCCCCAAAGCCGCTATCATTAAAATTCCTTTTTTCATAATTATATAGTTTAAAATTAAGGGTTAAAAATACTAAATATTCTTGATTACATAAGGCCCCTGCCCATTTTATTTAATCGTTTCTCTTCCTGATACTCTTTAGAGATCTTATCCAGAACTCCATTTATAAAAATGCTGCTTTTAGGAGTGCTGTATTCCTTGGCTATTTCCAAATACTCGTTGATGGTTACTTTCACCGGTATAGAGGGAAACTGAAGAAATTCACAAAGCGCCATTTTAATAAGTATGGTGTCAATTTCGGCAATTCTTTCCTTATCCCAATTGGGGGTTTTCCCTAGCATTTCATTCGCGAGTTCCTCATCATTTAAGTAAACTTTCCTGAACAAATCTATTGCAAACTGCTCATCATCCGGACTTTTATACAGTTTTGGCAATTTGGAATCCTGCGGAGTATTTTCTTTTATTTTTTTAAGATACTTCATTATTGCCGTATTTACCAATGGTAAATCATCCAGCCAGGTTAATTTTGTATCTTCCAAATAATCATACAATTTCTCGTTGGGGGCGATAACTTCTTTAAGAAGATTTATAATAAAATCCTTATCCTCCTTGAAGCTGGCGGTACGTGTAGCCATATATTCATGAAAAGCATCACTGTTCCTGATTTCCTCCCATAAAATTGCAACATATTCACCATCCCGATTCCAGTGGGAAATCGCTCTTTCCTCCAGTGCGTCTTGAAGGTCAATATTATCCTCCAGTATTTTGAGAACCATATTGTTTACAAACTTCATATTTGGATCGATTTCTTCCTGGGTAGCAAGAAATTTTTTCTGTGATTTATCCAGGTATCTTTCTGAATAAGACTTGATCTCGATCATCAATTTCAAAATAAGCAGAAACAGATCATACATTTCTTTCATGCTTTTCAGAAGAAATTTTTCTTCAGCATTAAAATTTTGATTTTTGCTTTGATGGAATGCATAGAGGGATTGCATTACCTTAACTCGAATATGTCTTCTGGTTAACATAGGTGTAAAAGAACGTTTATAAAATTAGCAAGGCGAAAGAAAATTCTTCCGCCCTGCAAAAATAGTATTTATTTCAAACTACTTAGTTCAAATTTTCCCTTTTTCTGTCATCAATTCGTTGTTGTGCGATTTGAAGGGCAGCATTGTGGGTGGTGATATTTTTTACCTCAGCCGATTTTAAAATTTCCAGGGTGGTATTGTAGATGTTTTCTGTTTTTCGCATAATCTCTTTTAGATCATACCCTTCCAGTTCAGCATACACATTTATTATTCCACCTGCATTGATAAGGAAATCGGGGGCATATACAATCCCTTTATCTTTAAGGATCTGTCCATGAGTTCGTTCATCTGCAAGTTGATTGTTTGCAGCCCCTGCAATTATAGATGCTTTAATCCTGTTAATGGTTGCATCATTCACCGAGGCACCAAGCGCACACGGGGCATAGATATCTACATCGGCACTATAAATATCGCCAACATAAATGGTAGCATTGTATTTTCTGCTTACTTCATCCAGTTTCTCCTGGTTGATATCTGCAATAAAAACCTGCGCACCTTCATTGGTTAAATGTTCTACAAGCGATTCTCCTACGTGTCCAATTCCCTGGACCATCACTTTTTTCCCCTCAAGATCATCGCTTCCGTACTTAAATTGTGCAGCAGCCTTCATCCCCATAAATACACCAAAAGCAGTAATTGGAGATGGATTTCCTGCGCCTCCTTTAGATTTTGAAATACCTGTTACAAAAGGAGTGACCTCCCGTACAATATCCATATCTTCTGTATCCATCCCAATATCCTCTGCGGTGATATATTTTCCGCTAAGAGAATGAACAAACTCTCCAAACTTGCGCATGAGTTCCGGGGTTTTTTGAGTTTTTGCATCCCCAATAATAACAGCCTTTCCGCCGCCCAAATTTAATCCGGTAATGGCACTTTTATAGGTCATCCCTCTTGAGAGTCGCAAAGCATCATTTAAAGCCTCCCATTCTGAAGCATAATTCCACATTCGGGTACCTCCCAAAGCAGGTCCTAAAACAGTATTATGAATACCTATTATTGCCTTTAAACCTGTATCTTTGTCGTTGCAAAAAACGACCTGTTCGTGATTGTCAAAAGACAGTTGTCCAAAGACAGGGGCTGTTTTAATAAGATCATTAGCGGTTAAAACCTCAACTTGCATAAATAAAATTTTAAAATTAGATTTTTCTGATTTATCAAAATCAATATGCAAAATTAGGTAATATTTTAATTTACAGAGTGAAACGGGATGTTAAATTGCGAATTCCCCAATAATTGAAGGATTCTAAGTATCTATGAAAGAATTACAGCATCTCAATAAATATTTTTATAAATACAAATGGAGGCTAATACTTGGCTTCCTTATTACTATTGCAGCACGCATTTTCGCTATTTATCCCGTGCAATTTATTGGAGACTCCACCAATGTTATTGAAAGTTATGTGAGCGGGGAAATTGGTAATGCCGCTACCTTGCGGGAGGAACTTTTTTATTATATCGTTCTTATTATAGGAGCCCAGCTAATTTCGGCTTTTTTAACTTTTTTAATGCGGCAAACCTTTATCGTGGTATCCCGATACATGGAGTTTGATCTAAAAAATGAAGTTTATGAGCAGTATCAAAGACTGTCGCTTAGCTTTTACAAAAAGAACCGCACAGGAGATTTGATGAACCGAATAAGTGAAGATGTTTCAAAAGTACGCATGTACCTGGGCCCTGCAATCATGTATAGCGTAACAACCCTTACCCTTTTTGTCATTGTTATTTGGTATATGGTAAAAACAGCTCCAATGCTTACACTATACACGCTTGCTCCCCTGCCATTTTTATCCTTTGCCATCTATAAACTAAGCGTTGCCATCCATAAACGAAGCACCGTGGTACAGCAGTATTTATCTAAACTGAATACCTTTACCCAGGAAAGCTTTAGCGGAATTTCTGTAATTAAATCCTACGGACTCGAACCCCAAACCAATAAAAATTTCGTAGAACTTTCCAATGGCAGCAAAGAAAAAAATCTTGATCTAGTAAAAGTCCAGGCCTTTTTCTTCCCATTAATGGTTCTTCTAATTGGAGTAAGTAACACGCTGGTGATTTTTATAGGCGGAAGTCAGGTAATTTCAGGAGAGATTGAAAACATAGGGGTTATTGTTGAATTTCTTTTGTACGTAAATATGCTTACGTGGCCGGTAGCCACCGTGGGCTGGGTAACCTCTATCGTTCAACAGGCGGAAGCTTCCCAAAAGCGAATCAATGAATTCCTGAAAGAAGAGCCTCAAATAAAAAATCTAAATCCGGAAAGCACTCCTATTCAGGGTGATATCGAGTTTAAAAATGTTAGTTTCACCTATGAGGACACCAATATTACAGCGCTTAGAAATGTTTCCTTTACGGTAAAGCGTGGAGAAACTTTGGCTATTATAGGAAAAACCGGATCCGGAAAATCGACCATTCTTGAACTTATTGGAAGATTATACGATGTACAATCCGGAATGATCGAAATAGATGGAAAAAACATACGCGACCTCAATCTGTATGATTTGCGCGACAGCATTGGATATGTGCCTCAGGATGCTTTTTTATTCAGTGACTCCATACGCAATAATATACGCTTTGGAAAAACCAATGCCACAGATGAAGAGGTAATTGAAGCTGCAAAAAATGCTTCGGTGCACAACAACATTATTGGCTTCAGCAAAGGCTATGACACCGTTTTGGGAGAACGGGGAATCACGCTATCCGGGGGGCAAAAACAACGGGTTTCCATCGCCAGGGCAATAATTCACGATCCACAGATCTTGTTGTTTGACGATTGCCTTTCTGCAGTGGATACCGAAACCGAAGAAGAGATCCTTAATAACCTCTTCAAAATTTCAAAAGACAAAACCACCATTATTGTAAGCCATAGAATCTCTTCAGCTAAAAATGCAGATAAGATAATAATCCTGGAAGACGGGGGTATCGTGCAACACGGGACACATCAGGAGCTCATCAATTCGGGAGGATACTATAAGGAACTTTACGCAAAACAATTAAGTGAAAAAGAAATGTGAAAATTTGTTGGTATATGTTAAAAATTTTTAGATTTTTGAACAGGACTTAAAACAACCACTAAAGATTTAATTTTATGAGTGAAAATGGAATGATGGAGAAAGATGAAATCTTCTCTAAAGTATTACGAGCGGGAAGACGCACTTATTTTTTTGATGTAAGAGCCACCAAAGCTGAAGATTATTACCTTACAATTACAGAGAGTAAAAAGTTCACCAATGCCGATGGTTCTTTTCATTATAAGAAACATAAAATTTATTTGTACAAAGAGGATTTTGAAGGATTTGCTGAAATTCTAAACGAAATGACTGATTACATCGTTTCTGAAAAAGGAGAAGAAGTGATTAGCGACCGTCACCAAAAGGATTTCAAAAAAGAATATGAGGACGAGGATGAGGATAAAGATGCAGAAACTTCTGAAGCTTCATCTGCCAAAAAATTTACAGACATCAGTTTTGATGATATTTAATCGGTAAATTATTAATTTAAGACCGCCCTAAGAAATTAGGGCGGTTTTTTTATCTTAGGCCAGTATTAAAAAACCCCTATTCATGAAAAATTTTATTTATATCACAGCCTTCCTGTTTAGTTTTCAGGGAAGCGCACAGGAGGATCTCGATCTTTCCTATTACCTTCCTGATAATGTAACCTATAACAAGGATATTTCCACTCCACAGGAGGTTTTAGGCTATGTTCCGGGAACCTGGCACGTAACCCACGACCTGCTGATAAATTATATGCGTATCCTGGCAGAGGAATCACCCAGGATTTCCATAGAAAACAGGGGAACTACCTATGAAGGGCGGCCTTTGCTCCTACTTACCATTACTTCTGAAGAAAATCATAAAAAACTGGAACAAATCCGAAAAAGTCATCTGGAATTAACCCTTCCCGGTAGCGAAAAACTGAATACCGGGGAAATGCCCATTGTTGTTTACCAGGGATTTTCTATTCACGGAAATGAAGCCAGCGGATCTAATGCAGCTCTTTTAGCAGCTTATCATCTTGCCGCGGGACAGGGTGCAGAAATTGAAAATTTACTGGAGAATACCGTGATCCTGTTTGATCCTTCCATGAATCCAGATGGATTGCAACGTTTCGCTTATTGGGCAAATATGCATAAAAGCGAAAACCTTAATCCGGATCCTCAGGACAGGGAATTTAGCGAGGTGTGGCCCGGTGGAAGAACAAATCATTATTGGTTTGATATGAACCGCGACTGGCTGCCGGTTCAATTGCCGGAATCCAGGGCCAGAATTGCCACATTCCATAAGTGGCAACCCAATATACTTACAGATCATCACGAGATGGGATCCAATTCCTCCTTTTTCTTTCAACCCGGAATTCCTTCAAGAACGCATCCGTTAACACCACAAATAAATCAGGATCTCACAAAAGAGATCGGGACGTACCATGCGGCCGCATTGGACAAAATTGGTTCCTTTTATTATACCGAGGAAGATTATGATGATTTTTACTACGGAAAAGGTTCGACTTTCCCGGATATTAATGGCGGTATAGGAATTCTTTTTGAGCAGGGAAGTTCCAGGGGGCACGTTCAGGAAACCGATAATGGCCTTCTAACTTTTCCCTTTACAATCCGAAATCAATTTACCACGGCCCTTTCCACCCTGGAAGCAGCGCGTAGTATGAGATCTAAAATCCTGGATTTCCAGCGGGAGTTCTATTCCAACGCGCGAAATTCTGCAGGAAAAGGAGCTTATATCTTCGGAAATTCAAAAGATCCAAACTCGGCATATCATCTTGCCGAAATATTAAAACGCCAGCAGGTAGAAGTTCACGAACTTTCCGAAGACCTTAAGGCCGATGGAAAATCCTATAAAAAAGGAACAGCTTATGTAATTCCAAGGAATCAGCGTCAAAGCCGGCTTATAGAGGCGATGTTTGAAAAACGAACCAAATTTGCAGATAGTTTGTTTTATGACATTTCTGCCTGGTCTTTTCCGTATGCCTTTAACCTGGATTTCAATGATAATGTTGCCATAAAATCTGCAGGAACTAAAATTGACAGTCTCCAAAAACCTGTAATGGCTCCGGTGAGCAAAAGCGAATATGGTTATTTGATGGAATGGCATAATTACTATGCGCCAAAAGCGCTTAATATGCTCCTTAAAGCGGATTTACGTGCACAGGTTGCGATGAAGCCTTTTGAAGCTGCAGGCAAAATGTACGATTACGGAACTATCCTGATCCCAATCCAGAACCAGAAACTAAATTCTACAGAACTCTTCAATTTGGTTACTAAAATTTCCAAAGAAGCCCGTATAGAATTCAATGGGGTAACAACAGGACTTACCAAGGGAATATCTTTAGGAAGCAATGATTTCAGGACTTTAAAACCTCAAAAAGTCGCGATGATTGTTGGGGAGGGAATCACTCCGTATGATGCAGGGGAAATCTGGCATTTATTTGATCAGCGGTATGGAATGTTGCTTACAAAACTGGATACCCGTAATTTAGGAAGAGCAGATCTAAGCAAATACACCGATATTATTTTGCCTAACAGCAGGGGAAATGCCTTGAGCAAGTCCGAAATTGACAATTTAAAGGCCTGGGTTAGAAATGGAGGAACTCTTATAGGCTATAAAAATGCAGCAAACTTTTTTAAGGAAAATGATTTCATGAAGCTGGAGCTTTTGGAAAATGATGTAAAAGCAAAAAATGTGACTTTTGAAGAACGTCGTGATTTCCGGGGGGCTCAGGGTATTGGTGGCGCTATTTTCCGTGCTAAGCAGGATCGTTCCCATCCTGTCAATTTTGGATATATCAATGATGAGATTCCATTATTCCGGGATACGACTATTTTTGTTAAAGCAGATTCAACCAGCTATAACAATCCAATCCAATATACTGCAAACCCATTGATAAGTGGATATGTAAGCGATCCAAATCTTAAACTTGTTGCCAACACCGTTCCTTTCAAGAAGGTGAGTTTGGGAAGAGGAAATGTAATTTTGTTTACAGATAATACTAACTTCAGGGCATTCTGGTATGGAACCAATAAGCTTTTGATGAATGCTATTTTCTTCGGAGACGAAATGTAAAAACACTGTATTATAAAATTGAAAGGGATTTAGTTTTCATAAACTAAATCCCTTTTTTATTTGCTGAAATGAAATTTCACCTTTTTAAACCGCCGTACCCTTATCCTATACGCAGTCCGTTCTCCACAGGAAATCCCGGATTCAAAAGAACGATATCATTCTTAGCTCCCACTGCCCCAAGTATTAGGCATTCACTCATGAAATCGGCGATTTGTTTCTTCGGAAAATTAACCACCGCTACAATTTGCTTTCCAAGAAGATCTTCTTTGGAATACCGGGAGGTGATTTGTGCCGATGATTTTTTTGAGCCTATTTCATCTCCAAAATCTATGATTACCTGGTACGCAGGAACCCTTGCTTTTGGGAAATCTTTCACCTCCACAATAGTTCCCACCCTCATTTCAACTTTTTCAAAATCACTCCAGGTTATTTTCATCTGTTTTTTATATGTTCAATAAAGATAGAAAAACTGTGCAAACTCCTGATTGTATCGTAAATTTATCTCAAAAAGTTATGTCCAGAACAGCTTCAAATATGCTCCCCCTTGGAACAAAAGCACCGGATTTCAGGTTGGTAGATGCGGTTTCAAACAGGATGATGTCCCTTGAGGATCTAAAAGGGGAAAAAGGCACCGTGGTTATGTTTATTTGCAATCATTGCCCTTTTGTAAAACATGTAAATGATGAAATCGTACGAATTGCAAATGATTACAGGGTATCCGGATTCAGCTTTATAGCGATTATGAGCAATAACGTTGAAGCGTATCCGGATGATCATCCCGACCTTATGTGGAAATCTGCAAGAAAGTATCATTATCCTTTCCCCTATCTCTATGATCAAACCCAGGAAGTAGCGAAAGCCTATGATGCAGCCTGCACGCCAGACTTTTATTTATTTGATACCGAATTAAATCTTGTTTATCGCGGCCAACTGGACGACTCCAGACCAGGAAATGGCATCCCTGTAAACGGGAGAGATCTAAGGGAAGCCCTGGATGCCATTTTAAATAACAGGAAAGTTTATGAGTCTCAAAAACCAAGTATAGGTTGCAACATAAAATGGAAAAATAATTAGCAGATTTCCTATGACCTCATTGATTTATTTGATATATAATTAACAGGTATTCAATTTTATATTGGTTAATTTTAGCTTGAATGTTTAAAATATAGACACAATGAGCACACTTAGATTAGGAGATAAAGCACCAAATTTTGATGCTGAAACTTCAGAAGGAAAAATAAATTTTTATGATTATTTAGGAGAAAGCTGGGGGATTCTATTCTCTCACCCTGCAGATTACACACCGGTTTGCACTACTGAATTAGGGGCTGCAGCAAAATATAAGGACGAGTTCGAAAAGCGCAATGTGAAAATGCTGGCTCTTAGTGTAGATGGTGTAGCATCTCACAAAGAATGGATCAAAGACATCAACGAAACGCAAAACACCACCGTGAATTTCCCTATCATTGCCGATGAGGATAAAAAAGTATCAGACTTATATGATATGATTCATCCTAAAGCAGACGATACTTTAACGGTAAGGTCGGTGTTTATAATTGCTCCGGATAAAACCATCAAGTTAATGATCACCTATCCCGCGAGTACCGGAAGAAATTTCGCCGAATTATTAAGGGTTATAGATTCTTTGCAACTTACCGCATACCATAAAGTTGCTACGCCTGCAAACTGGAAAGAAGGGGAAGATGTGGTAATTAGCCCCTCGGTTTCTAATGAAGAAGCTAAAAAGCTTTTCCCAAAAGGTTTTAAGGAGGTTAAACCTTACTTAAGATTGACACCTCAGCCAAATTTAAAATAGATTTCAAAAGCAATAAAAGGCTTTCCACATAGAACCAACTCCTTTCCCAGATTAATTTTTACGGAAAGGAGTTATTTTTTGATCATTTCCAAACGATCCTTACCAAAAGCCACCTCACAATTTTTACCCTGATGTTCAAATTTTATTCTGAAATTTGAACTAAAAGCCTCATCTCCTGTAGGAAACCAATCTTTAAGGTTTTTATCTATGGTAATAAATAGCCCTTTCTCATCGCCAATGGCACAGAAATTCTCAAAATCTCCGTCAAATACCTCCAATCCAAATTTTTGATGCAAAAACTGATATTTCTCTTCGATAAAGGCCGTAGCCAAACCAACTTCAGCAATACCCAACATATTTTTTTCTGAAAAGTCCGGGGATTCCGGCTTATTGAAATCTCTTCTTGAGATCAATTCAAGAATGTTGAAATCTTCATCATAAAAATAAATGGATTTGGCATTCCATCCACTAAAATCTACGATTTCCTCCTGGTTATCCTTTAATATTTCCACACGTTTTTTTAGCCATTTAAGAGCCTGGTGTTCCTGCTTGTCGGGAATATGAAAAGCGATGTGGTACGGGAAGGCATCCTCCGTTTGCTGAAATTTTAAAACTGAATATCCCAGAATTACCTCGAAAGAATCTTCATCTTCCTTTTTAATTTCCAGGCCCAAGGTATCTCTGTAAAACTTAAGTTGTTTCAGTAAGCGGGTAGTCGCTATTTCAAGTTCTGTGATTTTCATAGGTAGCTTTTTATTGCTTTTCATTGGTCATATTCAGCCGCCAGAATGATTCGGGCAGGCCTCGAGGAAATAAACCCTCATTGAGGGAAAATTAAGTTTGATTTTTATTCATCCATTTTGGCACAGGCATAGGTTTAAAATGAAGCATTTTTTCAAACAGGGATTCTATGGTTTCGGAGACCAACACCAAATTCATATTCTCTTCCTTCAACAAGCCTTTTTGAACCATTTTATCCAGCAATTCGATTAAATCATCATAATAGCCATTTATATTTAAAATTCCAATTGGCTTTTTGTGGAGCCCAAGTTGCCCCCAGGTTAGGATCTCGAACAATTCTTCCAGCGTCCCAAAACC
>JAWOHC010000139.1:0-5731 GCA_046496275.1 Gillisia sp. | reverse complement strand
GAACTTAAAGAACTTCAGAATAGGGCGATGGAAGAAAATTTTGTGGCGATATTGGGAATTAACCGATCCGATTTTAAGAAAAGTTTTACCGACGAGACCGATGCTAAAAAACGGACACAATATATAATCGATATTTCCAAAATTGCAGAAGATAAAATTTCCGAAGTCAAGAATAGAAACCCTGAGAACTGGAAGCAGGAATATTATAACCAGATGGTTACTGTTCAAAATTTAAAAATAAGATTTGGTACGCTTACCTTCAGGATCCTAGAAAACCTGGATAAATATAAGGTGCTCATCGATAAATACAAGCAGGATGAATTTTTGAAGGATAGGGTAGCACAACTTGAATTAAAACTAGATCTTGTAAGAAACAGTTTTGAAACCACCTTTAATCCCCAGGATTATATTCGGGCATCTAATGAGATGTATATTGTAGAGTAGGGCACAAGATCAAAACACCTTTGATTTAAACTAATTGTCTATTTAAATATGGAGCAGTTCTTCATATTTTAAATCATTGGTGTCCGGTAAACATTTTTGTTAAAGCTGAAACCACACCTGTAGTAGGCATTCCAAGGAGATTTATAAAAACAGACCTTGCTTTCATAAATTTTAAATTATACAGATAATTAAAGTGCTTTGAAAAAATTGGATTATACCTAAATGTTTATCAGTTAATTGAAAACAATTCGTTGTACTTTATTTTTGCAGTTACGCCAAAGGCGGAACGATCTTGATTCTTTAACGGATATTACCGATTTTAAATAGATAAAAACCTTACCCATTGAATTCAGAACTTTAAATTTTAAACAATCTATCTTCTAAAAAAAATCTTACTTTTGTTTATATAAGCACAGCAAAAAAAGATATGAGCCAAAAAGTGTTGTTAAACGCGAAGGAAATCAACATTATTCTGCACCGTTTGGCTTGTCAGTTAATCGAAGATCATCCGGGTTTTGAAAATACGGTCATCATTGGAATTCAGCCAAGGGGAGTCTTTTTGGCGGACAGGATCATAAGAATTCTACAAGAGGAATTCCATATAAAGAATATTCCTTTTGGACATCTTGACATTACTTTTTACCGGGATGATTTTAGAAGAAGCGATAAACCCCTGGAGGCAAATAAAACCAAAATAGATTTTATAGTTGAAGATAAGCAGGTGATCTTTATAGACGATGTTCTATACACAGGCCGAAGCATTCGTGCGGCCCTCACCGCGATCCAGTCTTTTGGAAGACCAAAGGAAATAGAATTACTTACCCTAATAGACCGAAGATTCAGCCGTCATTTACCAATTCAGCCGGATTATAACGGAAGGCAGGTAGATGCGATTAACGATGAAAAGGTAAAAGTGCTATGGAAGGAACTTCATGGAGAAGATGCTGTGTATTTATTACCAAAGGAAAACAATACCCAGGTGAAGGGAAAACAAAAAAAGAGTAACCTATGAGCGAATTAAGTGTTAGCCACTTATTAGGTATTAAATATCTCACTCCGCAGGATATCGATTTAATATTTAAAACCGCCGACCATTTTAAAGAGGTAATCAACCGTCCTATTAAAAAAGTACCTTCTTTACGGGATATTACCATCGCTAATTTGTTTTTTGAAAACAGCACCCGGACACGACTTTCCTTTGAACTGGCAGAAAAAAGGCTTAGTGCAGATATTATTAATTTTTCTGCAGGATCATCTTCTGTTAGCAAAGGAGAAACGCTTATAGACACGGTGAACAATATTCTTGCAATGAAAGTGGATATGGTAGTGATGCGTCATCCAAATCCCGGAGCAGGAATATTTCTTTCAAAAAACGTAAGTGCCAGTATAATTAATGCGGGAGATGGAACTCATGAGCATCCTACCCAGGCCTTGCTTGATTGCTATTCTATAAGGGAAAAATTAGGAGAAGTGAAAGGTAAAAAAGTGGTTATTGTGGGAGATATTCTGCACAGTCGTGTAGCGCTTTCAAACATTTTCGCACTTAAACTTCAGGGAGCCGAAGTGAAGGTTTGCGGACCAAAAACCCTGATTCCGAAGTATATTCAGTCCCTGGGAGTTGGTGTGGAAACAAACCTTATAAAAGCGCTGGAATGGTGTGATGTAGCAAATATGCTGCGTGTACAAAACGAACGCATGGAGATTAGTTATTTTCCAAGCACACGGGAATATACACAGCAATTTGGCTTAAATAAGGAAATTTTAAATTCCTTAAATAAGGAGATCGTTGTAATGCACCCCGGACCCATTAATAGGGGAGTAGAGATAACCAGCGATGTAGCCGATTCAAAACAGGCCATCATTCTGGATCAGGTACAAAACGGTGTTGCAATTAGAATGGCTGTAATTTACCTTTTAGCCTCTAAAATTAAGCCGTAGCGAAAACATCTAAAAATAAAGCATCATGAAAATTATTGAAAAAGAGAATTATAAGATCCTTAAAGATGAAAAGGGCGATTTAGCAGGCTTTGCAGGTGAATTGACCAAAAGACATTCTGATTTTAAAGAATATAATTTAGTGATCGATTTGCTGGAGCATAAAAACCTTGATCCTGAACAATTGTTGATGTTTCTGGAAATTGCAACGATTCATTTAAATGAGGAAAAATCCTTTGTTATTGTAAGAGACAATATTGATATAGATAAAGTACCTGAGGATTTGATAGTAGTTCCAACCCTTAGGGAGGCAGAGGATGTTATCAATATGGATGAACTGCAACGGGAACTGGGGCTTTAATCCATTTTTGGGTTTAATGCTATGATACCCGCCTGATGTGAAACCGGATTTTTCGAAATTCTCTACCTCTACAAACTCTGAGAGTTCATTCCCGGGTTATTAAATCCAAAAATCAAATCAGGAGAAAATCGAATTCACGGGTTTTTCAGAAAAAATTAATTGATTTATTGATGAAACTGACAATATTAGGCTGTTACGCCGCTACCCCAAGAACTTTTACCAACCCTACTTCCCAGGTTTTAGAAATAAAAAATCATCTTTTTTTAATCGATTGTGGGGAAGGAACCCAGGTAGAATTGAGAAGGAATAAAGTGAAATTCTCAAGTATCAGGCATATATTTATCTCTCATTTACATGGAGATCATTCCTATGGATTGGTGGGGCTAATCTCTACCTTCCGATTGTTAAAAAGAGAGGCTGAACTTCACGTATATGGCCCAAAAGGTATAAAGGAAATTATAACCCTCCAGCTAAAGCTTTCAAATTCCTGGACCAATTACCCCTTATACTTTCATGAACTGGAAGGAAAAGAACCAAAATTGCTTTTTGAAGATGATAAAGTAACGGTGGAAACAATTCCGCTGAAGCATCGTATTTACACCAATGGATTTTTATTTAAGGAAAAGATCGGCCCCAGAAAATTACTTATAAATAAGGCAGTGGAATACAATATTGATGTTTCCTTATATAGAAGCCTGAAAATGGGGAAAGACGTGGAATCCAATGATGGTAAAATAATTGCAAATAATTTGGTTACAACAGATCCGGAACCGCCCAAAAGTTATGCTTATTGCAGTGACACGGTTTATTATCCCGAAATCGTTCCCCAAATAAAGGAAGCAACCGTGCTTTATCATGAATCTACCTTTTTGGACGTGAACCAGGAACTGGCAGAGCCTACAAGGCATTCTACCGCAAAGCAAGCTGCTGCGATCGCAAAGCAAGCCAATGTTAAAACCTTAGTTTTGGGACATTATTCTACCCGGTACGGGAATATCAACCTTTTTAAAGAGGAAGCCTTAACCGTTTTTGATTCGGTGGAACTTGCCGAAGATGGAAAAACCTTTAACTTTTAATCCCTCATCAAGCATTTAACCCGTCAGACGGATAGGCAGGGTTCCCCGAGGTTTTTTTTATTTTCCTCAGAATATTTTAATCCTGTAAAAGCTGATTGAATTTTTTGATGATCTCTTCGAAATAGCCAATTTCCCCGAATTTTTCTACAACTTGAGAATTTGCGTAGAAGGTTTTTCAATAGTTTTTACAATTTCCAGCAGCTTTCTGCTCCTATTTTATATTTCCTTTCATAATCCATTGTATATCCGGTAAGATGTCTAAAAGTCATAAATCAAAAACCTCGGGGCAAGCCCATGAGGTATGAATTAGAAAATACTTTTAAAAATTCGAGATAGGCCATGAGGAATTAAACCCTCAATGAGGGTTTAAACTGAAAATGTCACGTCGAGCGAAGTCGAGACGTTTTTGTTTGACCCTTCGATTCCGCTCAGGGAGACTCCTTCGACAGGGCCTGTCTTGAGTCAGTCGAAAGGCTTAGGGTGACAAAAACTATTTTAGGTATTTAAACGGATAAGCATATAATCCATCTATCCGGGCCCCGGCACAAGATTTTCATACATCATTATGTAGGAATAAAATTACAAATTTAGTTAAAATTGACCATTAATCGATGAAAATTGCAGATAGGCGTGTTTTTAATCGATTTTTTATGTATTTTGGCTATTCCAAATCTACTAACCTACTTGCTTATGTATAACAATACAAAACTGTTGTGTTTGATTTTTTTATGCGTTTTTTCATTAAGTTCTTGCACAAAAGACAGTATTTCTCCGGAAGAAAGCGCCGAATTGAAAACCGTTCATCTTGTTGATGCATTCGCTTACAGCCAGATTGAATTAGATATTCTAACTGCGGTTAATGATTACAGAAAAAGCAAAGGTCTTAAGATCCTTAAAAGAGTTGATGAAATTACCGTGCAGGCCGAAAGTCATACCGTATATATGGTTGAGAAAAATGTAGTTAACCATGATAATTTCAATGTGAGATTTGCTAATCTTGTTGAAGAGATAGGAGCCAGGGCGGTGAGTGAAAATGTTGGTTTTGGTTATAGTACAGCAAATGCGGTTGTACGGGCGTGGATAGAAAGCGAAGGCCACTTGGCGAATATAGAAGGAGACTTCACACATTTTGGAGTATCTGTTGAAAAGGATGAAAATGAGAAGAATTATTTCACCAATATATTTGTAAGAAGATAACGGAGAAGGAAATAGCCACAAACTAAAAAAGCTACCCTTGCATTTGCAGAGGTAGCTTTTTTAATATCCTTATTTGCCGTTGCTTAGGTAGCAGCTTAGCACAAAATCTTAATTCATCTTTACAACACTAAATATAGACCTTCTGTTAAGTTGATGTTCCTCTTTGGTACATCTGTCGCAGTCTATTGCAGGTTGTGATTTCCCGTAGCCTTTATAATCATTTATTCGCTCTGGTGCGATTCCCTGAGAGGTCAAATAATCATACGTTGCTTTCGCGCGACGATTGGCCAATCCTTCGTTATATTGACTGGATCCTCTAAAATCTGTATGGGATCCTATTTCAATAATAAGTTCTGGGTATTTGTTTTTCATAAGATCCACAAGTTTATCAAGTTCTGTGGCTGCATCTGGACGGATATTTGACTTGTCAAAATCAAAATAAATGTTGTTTATTTCTGCAAGATAATCCACATCCTGAATAGGATCTAATTGAATATTGTAAATCAATTCTTCCTTGTCTAAAGTATTAAATGAGTTCACGGTCCCGGTGCTCACCTCATATTCTATATGCCTGGTTTCAATTGGGTATTCTGAATCACGGTTGATTTCAGTTTCATAATTTCCATCTTCATCGGTTTCCAAAAAGGCGATTTGTTCATTATTTTCATTAAGAAGACTTATAGTTGTTTGTGGGATTGGCTTAAGGTTTATCTTATCG
>JAWOHC010000367.1:0-4327 GCA_046496275.1 Gillisia sp. | reverse complement strand
TTTTTTGCAGAATTTGTTTTCTTATCCAAATTCTGCACTAACTATTTGAATAATATCACCCCCATTTTCACCTATTAAAATCCACATAATTGTTTTTAAAGCTCCAGGGCGGGCCGTCGTTTTTGGTTTGCTTTTCAATGCGAAGTGTTTCGAGGTCGGTGAGCTGGATCAGGATAACATTTTCGGTGGGAAAGGTATAATCAGTTATGGGCTCGTCCCATATATTATAAAAATCACTGAAAGAATAAATGTTTCCATCAGCAGTGATCTTGTCAAAACTCCGGTTGTGTGTACCTGATTCTTCAGGATAGAATTCGTAGGCAAGTGCCGGCAATCCCGGAACAGATGTCCCTACGGAGAATACATTTTTTTGAGGGTAATAGTAGTTTAAAATCAGCGCCAGGTGAGGATCTTCAGGATATACATCCTTTCCGGGCAAAAACCACAAGCCCTGTACAGTTCCTTTTATGTCATAACAAACCTGGCCTTCCAGGGGTGGTGTGGTACGGTGCAGGTATCCTCCCTGATTGTATTTTACCACCTCATGATAGGCGTTTTTAATTTCGGGTGTTGCCAGGTTCAAAAAACTGATGGTATAAATGTAGTTGTAACCACCCCAGCGCTTTGGGTTTACAAAGGGGAGTCTTGCCCTTTTGTCAATACTTTCCAGTTCCAGGCCAATAACCTCATCCATATCGGGCAGCTCTCCAATTTTATCGCCGGCATTTACCCTGATTCTGGTTTCGTAAGTTTTATAGTGATATGTTTGGCCTCCGGTGGTATAGGATTCCGATTTAATAATCTTTGTCAGCTGGCTTTGTATAGTATTTTCAAGTAACGGCACATGCCTGTATGTCACCAATACATCTTTGCAGGCCCAAAACTCCAGAGCATATACCTTGTTTACGGGGGGTGGTTCTGAAAATTCGGTAACTGAGACGATCCATCCGTCGCACATGGCATATATGGGTATGCTTCCCTCGCCACGTGTTACATCTATGTAATGATGGCTGGTTGGAAATGTATGGCTGCTGGGCTTATAGTGGCCAAGCGGAACAAAACGGATGACATCATCCAGGGGCACGGGAGAATGGGTGAATAAAACACCCGGAGAGCAGGAAGGCAGCGTTTTAACAAAGTCTTCTTCCTTTTTGCAACCAAACAAAAGGATAGCTATTATACAAGTTATTAAACAGGTTTTCATATGGCCGGTTATTTGACTAACTAATTGATATTTAAATTAATCAAAGCAATTTTAATATTCTTTTATTATATATGTTTTTATTGATATTAATTTTTCTCGATAACAGTTAATGATAATAATCCGCTATGGGTAATTGTTTTATTCATGAGACAGCAATCTTTTGTATGCAACAATTTTAAATGTTAAACCATTCAAATTGCTATTTTTGCTTTAAGTTGTCCCGGTTATCATTTCTGCCCTTTCAAACAATGACACCAATGATATGTTGAAGTAAGCAGAGACACACGGGGCCTGATAATCACACAACAAAATAAATTGTAGTCTCTTTCCAATTTTCAGGTCTGCTAAAACCCATTGCGTTTTCCCATTTTTTTCCAAATGCAAATTGTCTGTGCCAAATGCCACTAAAAGCAGAGTAGGCAATGGTTGCAACTATTACTGCTTACACAGTCTGATTTGGTATCTTCTGCCACTTCAATAAAAGTGTCAAAATAGTTTGTTGAATGTGTTTTCATCTTTTTTGTGATTTTATATTTTTTGGTGTACGGTTGTCTTTAAGCTGACCGCTAACGATTGTGTAAACGCCATAGTGGCGTTTATTTCTGACTTGTGTGTGGTGTCATTTTTGTTGTTTTTGTTCATGTAATAAATATACGGAAATTCTATCCTTAAATGTTATAGTCAAAGGTCCAATGTGTCAAGCGGACTTTTTATCTGATCGAAACCCTTTGTGGTTACGTGGGTATAAATCTCAGTGGTCTTGCTGCTCTCGTGCCCCAACATCGCTTGTATGTAGCGAAGATCAACTCCGTTTTCGAGACTGTGTGTTGCAAATGTGTGTCTCAGCGTGTGCGTGGTTACATGTTTCTTTATCCCTGATTTGGCAACAACATCGCGAATGATATTTTGTATGCTACGGGGCGAATATTCATCGCCACGGGCCCCTTCAAACAGATACTCTTTCGGGCAATAATCTTCAATGTAAGCATCTAGCACAGGCAAAAATTTAACCGAAAGTTTTGTATATCTGTCCTTTTTGCCTTTCGACTGGGCTACACGAATTTGCATCCGATCACGATCAATGTCATTAATTCTTAATCGAACAATCTCTCCCAACTTCAACCCAGCTGAATATCCTAACATCAATATAGTACGGTGTTTTCTGTTTTCGACTGCCGCAAAGAGTCTCTTTATCTCATCGGTGCTTAATACTTCGGGTAGTTTGTGTTCCTTACGCGGACGGTCGATAAAGTAAAATTTTCGCTGTCCTCCCAATACTCTCTCATAATAGAATTTTATTGCGTTTATCGCTTGGTTTTGATATGATACTGAAACCAAACGTTCGTTAACCAGGTAACGAAGAAACGCAATGATCTGCTTTTCGCTGATAGTATTTATCTCCAGCCTGAAATAGTAATTTATAAATTCCTCGAAAAGACTGGTATATGTGTTAATGGTTGAGTTACTATAGCGCATTTCTTTAAGTTTATGAACCATTTCGGCAGGACAATGGCGATAGTTTGGAACATCCTCTGGTGAAACCCGCTTAATTCCTTTATCTCCCTTCGGTTCTTCCTCAAAGGTAACTTTCATACCTTTTGCTATGGCAAGTTCATTAATCTCTGACAAATATTTCTCAGAGTAAGGTACTGTCCACCATTTATTTGTAGCAACCCAGCGATGAAAGGCAAAACTCTTCAATAGTGTAGCTATTTCGTTGTCGAAACCAAAAAATAATTTTAAACGACCTGTCAGAGTACGGATAATCAACAGTTCTTTCCGACCAATTTCACGTTCAACACCCTTGATGTTTATCGAAGTAATATCGTGAACGAGCAGTCGGTTTACCCTTAAATCAAACCTTTCCCGGATAATATCGAGGTTGTCTTGGTAGTTGGGTACAATCCATTGTCTGTTCTTACTTTCCCACCTGCTGTACCGCAGCGAAAGTATAAACCGTATATCATCATCGTTTTTAGGTAAACTTAAAAATATTTTACTCCCAACTACTTCAATGTTTACATCCTTTTTAATTGCAGGTAGTTGCGTATCTTCTTCTTTAGCATGTATTATAGCCGTTTTTGAAAACTCTGAAATGCTGCCAGCGATATCGGGATAAAGTTTAATGAGGCTTTCATACGCTCAATTGTAAAAGGGATGTGCCATGCTTTAAGTGTATCGTCCCATGTGGCATCGTTAATCTGTTTAACAAACTTCACCATCTCTTTATCGTAAGGGAATTGAAGACCGATTCTATCTCGAACACTTATATTACACTTGTCTACAAGTTCTTCCTGGGTAAGTCCTTTTTCCTTTCTGAGTTCAGAAATCTTTCTGCCTAATTCCGGTTGTTTCATAATTGTGCATTTAAAGTTTTGTCAATATTACAACTGAAAAACTGATGCATGAAATTTTTTAAGAGTACTTTACCCGACATTAACACGTCATTTGAGCTGCAATAGTAATTTTTCTTTTGGCGTATACTGATATGTAGCTGTTTAATAGTTGATCCTAAACGATCTGAAGATATAATCGTCTATATGTTCAGGGGTTGAATGATCGAGTTACGATTAATTAATTATGAACCACATTTCACTTAAAAGAAACCGGGTTGCATTTACTTAATCAGGCTCTGCATAACCTGAGTAGAAAAGTACACCATGTTTCTGGTCTCCTGTAACATGCTCATAAATAATATACTGCTTCGGTTACCAGTCAGCTCCTCGCGTATTCTTCTTACTTCGTTTTTGCTGCTCATTTCAATTTCAGCATCATTGCTCACGCCCACAATAAGGTCGGAAATGGCAAGCAGGAATAAAAAAAGAATGAGAATCAGGTAAATGGGTTCCATTTTACAAATAAAATTTGATGGCGCAATATTACCAAAACTTAGCACCTCTTTTACCGCTATGTGTTAAGTTATTGGTTGATATTTATATGATTCTAAGTAGTCTATAAATCAGTAATGTATTTAAAGGCCGTGCGATAGTTCATGATGGTATTTTGTATATTTTTGAAACTGTATTTTATACTGTTCAACTTATGACACTGCAAATATTTCTGCTGCTGGCAGGTTTTGTTCTGCTGATTAAAGGGGCTGACTGGCTGGTTGAAGGAGCTTCG
>JAWOHC010000241.1:0-9351 GCA_046496275.1 Gillisia sp. | reverse complement strand
AGGATCTTGGAAAGTCCGGTTTCGGTAAAAGTCTGCACCAGGTCCCGGGGTGCAACATCGTGGTTTACGCCTACAATTTCGGTACGTGGAATCATCACTTCCCTTGCCCTTATTTCTGAAAATTCCAGCGCATTCTGAAAGATTTGAATTTCAGAATCCACTTCGTCATCAGATTCTACTGTTTCCATTTGTTCGCTTATAAAATTTCCCAGCTCCAGTTTACTAAAAGCCAGTTGTACTTCATCCCCTTCGGTCTTAAAAAATCTTTTTAAGATGAAATCGGAAATCCAAATCACAAAAGAGGAAATAAAACTGAACAGCAAATAGAAGAAATAAGCAGGAACGGCAAAAAATTTAAGAAGAGAGTTTGCATAGATTTGAAAAAACACCTTCGGAAGAAATTCTGCAGTAAAAAGGATAACCAGGGTAGAGATTACCGTTTGGGTAAACAAACTAAAATCTACGATAAAAAAATTAGCTAATGCGCTTTCTACCGGTTGAAAACCATAGAGCCAATTCATGATCAAATCTCCCATAAAAAAACCGTAGACCACCAGGGCGATATTATTCCCCACCAGCATGGTAGCGATAAATTTGGATGGTTTTTTTGTGAGTCGTTTTAAAACGGTAGATAAAAATCCGGCTTGTCTTTTTTCTATTTCAATAAAAATCTTATTGGAAGAAATATAGGCGATCTCCATGCCGGAAAAAAAGGCCGATAAAATTAAAGCGAGTACAATGATAAGAATTTCTGCTTCCATGATGTATTAGCGGTTCCGTTCTTCCAGTTTTTTCC
This sequence comes from Gillisia sp., assembly GCA_046496275.1. GTDB lineage: Bacteria > Bacteroidota > Bacteroidia > Flavobacteriales > Flavobacteriaceae > Gillisia. The sequence continues at coordinate 8,555 of JAWOHC010000241.1, read as the reverse complement.
GGAACCTTCTCTTGAAGAAAAACATAAAGATCGCCACCCCCACAAAGATCAGGAAAAGATATGCCCTGTTTCGCTCCACATTCCAAATCCTAACGGTTTCAAAAAGGAAAAAAGCGGCGATAAACAAATATGCGAACTCAAAATATTTAAAAAATTTTGTCATTTCTTTTTTTCTTCAATTACCTGTATTCCCACGTTTGTGCGGGAACGAAAATTAGTAAAATTTAAATCGGAATCAAAACCCTCTCCTTTATTTAGCGCTCCGTTTGCAAAACGTATGGTGTTCTCCCTATCGGTAAAAACCCATCCCTGGCTTTGATCCCAGTAAAGCTGGCTTGCTTCCAGCCTGGTGCTGTCACTGGTAACCAGGACAACATCTCCACGCAGGTCTATAAGTCCGGTCGCATCGTAAATAATGGCATAATTGGCTTCCACCGTATTTCTATTCTGTTCTTCATCAAAAAATTCTACCAGCACGCCATCCGGAAATTCGCGGTAGGGAAAATCCAGATTGGTATAATCCAGCATTTTCTCGCTTTTTAAGGTTGCCACGACCCTACCAGAATCTGTATATTTTAAATTCAGGTTTTTACCAATTGCCTGGGGATTATCTCCTGAAAGTTCCATGGCCCTTACCTTGTCCAGATTGCCTTCACATGAAAAAAGCATTGTCACAGCGCTAGCTATGACAATGCCTGAAATTATTTTTTGATATGTTAGAATCATAGTATTACAATGACGGAACTTTTACGCTCTCTCCAATCCAACAAGCAATTCTTATGGTTTGTCCTTGTTTTCCTTCCTGAAAAACATCGGCTTTTTGAGGAGCCCTTCCTTTATATGCAGCAACAGATTCATTTGCTATTCTGCTAAGCGAAGGATCAACACGTCCTGCTCTTGCAGCATAATCTGCAGCCAACCAGTAAACCGCTCTTTTCTCGAAAGTGGTTTCCCCACAGTTATTGGCACTTTGCGCATACATACTTGCAATTTGCAAGTAAGCTCTACCGGCAGATGGTTGTGCCGCTAAGGCATTTCTGTAAAAAGTTCTGGCCTGACTAAAGTTCCCCTGTTTTTTATAGTTCTCGGCTATCTTCATATAAACCCTTGACTTACTAGAAGCATTGGTTTCAAGACTAGCAGATTCATTATAATATTTCATCGCCTGAGACGATTTTCCTTCAGCTTCAGCAAGTTGCCCTAAATAAAGTGCAGATTTTGCAGATGGCTCGGCTCTGTGTAAAGCTTCAGATAATTTAAAGAAGATAGGATCCTGGGTACAATCTTTCTGAGATAATCTTTCAGAAGCGATTTTTAACCATTGAACATCGGTTTTCTTTTCATCAAAGTCTTTATTGTATAATGGAATCAGGTTATCACAATCTGCCCGTTGACCCAATTTACCATTCACACTACTTTTTACGGTACTGTATGCACTAAGATTGATCTCTGAATTAACAACCAACTGCTTTTCTTTAGCTGTCAGGTCGGTTCCGGATTCTTGTTTTTCCAATAAAGGAGCAAGCATTTCAGCAAGTTTGTTTTCTTCCACCTCAATTTTTCCGATTACTTCCTCATAAAGCTCAAAAACATCCTGAAGGGATTTTTTCCCTTCATCCTGAAGATCTACAAGCAAAGAGAAGTATGCATAGATTCGCTTTGGACTTGTAAAGCTTTCCGGACTTTCTTTAAATGCTTCATCAAAGGCTTTAAAATGCGTTTCCTTGGTTCCAATTTCATTTTCATATTTCAACCAGGCCACATCTCCTTTTATAGCAGCTGCATCGGTTTTACCTGGAAAATACTTTAGACGATCATTCATCAATTGGATCATCTCTTCTATTAAAGCATCTTTTTGAGCACCCTGGGCATTTGCCATTTTATGATTGATGGCGCGTTCCAGGTATTGAAAAGTTGCAAGACTGTAGGTAGGGCACTCTTCTTTTACATCCATTAAGGCAGGGTATGCCTGTTCCCAACGTTGGGCTTTGGCGTCATCGTAAGCCAGTGCCGCTTTTGTAGCACAATCTGCCTGAGCGTGAAGTGCGCCGGTAGCGAACAGTAAACCTGAAAAGGCAATTATAATTTTCGTTTTCATTTTTTTTGTTTTTATTGTGGTTAATCAAATCTGCGTTGCACGAACCATTTATCATTTAATGACAAACTTAAAGATAATTTAAAAAAACTTTCCTTAATTAAACCGGAATTTGTTGTACCGCGCTGACCATACTCAAGCCCAAGGTTTACATTCGAGAAATTCGTTCCTGCTGGTAGTCCTAAACCAAAAGATATGCCAAACTCGTTTATGCCTTCGTTATTGAGATATAGCCCGGTTTCTTCGAACCTCGCTCCTGCCCTGTAAACCACGCGTTTAAAATAGCCTGAAAGAGAATTGTACTCAGGAATATAATAACCTCCAGCCTTAAATTGGGATGCATCCCGGTATTGGGAATTTTGTGGGCTTGTTCCGGAATTAAAATTAAAAGCACTGGCCTGTAAACTTGTGTATTCTGCACCCATAAACCATTTGTTAGGCCTCCCCAATCCTGCTCCAATTGTAAATTGCGCGGGAAGCGTAAGATCTTCATCTCCAAAATTCACATTCACATTTGGCGGGATTACCTGCTCGCGCCCATCTGTAGAAAATGCTATTGTTGACACATCTCTCATCCTATTTGCGGTGATATTCGTCTCCGGCGCATAGGTTGCTGCGGTGTATAATCTTAGATTATTCCCAAGATCGCGCTGATAATCCACTCCAAAATTGAAATTAAATCCGCTTAGATCTGTTCGGTTGATGATCCTGCTCCCAAGGGCAACACCTTCCTGGAACACTACCGCCTTATTTTGAATATTTCCGAAGTTGTAATTGGCATCTACCCCAATGCTTAAGTTATTGGTAATGGCATAACCGGTGGTTAAAAACACCTTGTTAAGCCCACCTCTGCCGTCAAGCCTGCTAAAGGTTTGATCTGTTCTATTTTCAATTTGATAACCTACAGCCGAATAGGGAATAAGCCCAAACCCAAAATTTAATTTCCCCGTTGGAACTCCTATAGCCAGATAATCCAGGGAAGTGTTATTGGAATCTTCTGAAAGATCGTCATTCTTCAGGTTGGTGCGTTGCTGACTTCCACCAACTGCGAACGTGGTTAACTTCAATCTCCCATATGCAGCCGGGTTTCTTAAATTGAGGTGAATACTGTCAGAAAATAACTGCATTCCTCCCATGGACTGGTTTTCTACTGTCCCTTTAAATTTTGTTAAACCTATCCCATAATAAGAATATGGTGAAGAAGTTCCTTCTTGCGCAGCCGAAAACACAGTAGATAATAAGGCTACGATTATAATAAATCGTTTAATCATTGAGATTTGTTAAATTCTAATATGTAATTCAATCCCTCGAGGAGGAAATTCGAGTTGGCAAATATGCTATTTTTAAATCGTTTACACAAAAATTGCGCATCCCCACCTGTCAAAATTATTGTTAAATCTTTATATAAGGCCTCATATTGAGTGATGACCCCTTCAATTTCAGCCGTCAAACCAAAAATCACCCCGGATTGTATAGAGGTTTTAGTGGAATCCCCCAGTAGCTTTACATCATCTTCAGGTTCCAATAACGGTAAATTTTCAGTAAACGTGTGTAATGCCCGAAAACGCATTTGTAAACCCGGAGAAATCGCCCCTCCAAAATACGCTTCCATATCATTCTTGAAATCGTAGGTAACACAAGTTCCGGCATCTATTACCAGCACATTTTTGCCTGGAAACTTTTTACAGGCAGCAGAGACCAATGCGATCCTGTCATTTCCTAGCGTAGTTGGACTAGCATATAAATTATTGAAAAGTTGTGGCAGCTGTTGATCCAAAATAAACAATTGATACTGCTTTTTTAACTTTTCTATCCAGGTAAAAGGTGTTTTTGAGACCGAAGAAAGCATCGCAAAGCGTATTTCGGGGTATTTTTGACTGAGTTCCTCTAAATTTTTTAAAAAATCCTGCCGAAGGCTAATTTTCTTTTTCAGCAATATATCTTCCTGAAATACAGCTATTTTAACAAGTGAATTCCCAATATCAACAACCAGATTCATAGATTTATTTTAAAAAAACGAAGATACAAAAGCATTTTTTTAATTTTTCCTTTGTGAGTTAATAAAAATGAAATTATATTTGCACCCGCTTGAAAGGCTTTTCGCTAATTAAAGCAACTGGTGCCTTAGCTCAGTTGGTAGAGCAAAGGACTGAAAATCCTTGTGTCCCTGGTTCGATTCCTGGAGGCACCACTTCAAAACCCGAGACGAAAGTCTTGGGTTTTTTGGTTTTAGAAAATTGCCAGTTTCCGAAAAATCTATAAAATATAGTCCCAGGTTCCCCCGATCCTTCGGGGCTGGAGGCACCACTTCAAAACCCGAGACCCCCGTTTAGTCGGGGTTAGTTTTTCATATTTTATAAAAAAGATGTTTTTTATAAAATATGAAAAACAGGAATCAGGTTCACTCTCCCGAAGAGTCCGGAATATCGGGGCTGAATTTTTTTTTCTATCTTTAATTTTATGCATTATCTATATATCATATTTTCTGAGAAAATGATGAAATTTTACATTGGAGAAACTTCAGATGTTGAAAACAGATTAATTCAGCACAATACTCATTTTTTTAAAACCAATTTTACCAAGGGAGCTGAAGATTGGATAGTAAAATTGAAATTTCCCACAAAATCCAAAGTCGAAGCAATTTTACTTGAACGATTTATCAAGAAAATGAAGAGTAAGAAGTTTATCGAAAGAATTATTTCAGAACCTTTTATCCTTACAGAAATTTTAGAAAAACAAAAATAATTTCCAGGTTCCCCCGATCCTTCGGGGCTGGAGGCACCACTTCAAAACCCGAGACCCCCGTTTAGTCGGGGTTGGGTTTTTTGGTTTTATTAAATAGCTGTTTTTCCAAAAAATATTTCCAGGTTCCTTCGATCCATCGGTAGGAAATATTTTAAGATTTCGAGACGGCAGGCCCGCCTGAATGATGCCGGACAAGCCTTATGGCACCTGCTAGTCCTTCAGGACAGGTTAATCTCTCAATGAGGCACTTTATCCTATGGGTTGATTAAACCACCTTAATAATATAGGTATTCCGTTTTCCCTTATTTAGAATAACATATTTGTTATTGATAAGATCCGCACCAGTGATCATGTAATCTTCTCCCACCTTTTCCTTATTTACGGATATCGCATTTTCCTTCAATGCCCTGCGCGCTTCGCCATTGGATTTCAAAAAATCGGTTTTTGCTGAAAGGGCCGCGATCATATCCAAACCTTCTTCAATATCGGTTCTGGAAACTTCTGCCTGAGGCACTCCTTCAAAAACGTCCATAAAAGTAACTTCATTGAGATTCTTCAGGTCCTGGGCAGTACTTTTTCCAAATAGCACTTCAGATGCCTGAATGGCATTATCAAAGTCTTCCCGGGAGTGAACCATCACGGTAATTTCTTCAGCAAGGGTTTTCTGCAATTGTCTTAAATGAGGTTCTTTTTTATGGGTTTCCACCAGTACCTCAATGTCATCTTTTGATAAAAACGTAAAAATCTTAACATACTTTTCAGCATCTTCATCGCTGGAATTTAACCAATACTGGTAAAATTTATAAGGAGACGTTCGGTTGGGATCCAGCCAGATGTTCCCCCCTTCGGTTTTCCCAAACTTGGTACCATCGGCTTTGGTGATAAGAGGGCAGGTTAATGCATACCCCTTGCCATTACCAATTCTTCTAATGAGTTCGGAACCCGTGGTAATATTCCCCCATTGATCACTTCCTCCCATTTGCAAGGTACATTCCTGCGTTCGGAACAAATGTAAAAAATCGTATCCCTGTACCAATTGATAGGTAAATTCTGTAAAAGACATTCCTTCAGAAGAATCGGAAGAAAGTCTTTTTTTAACCGAATCCTTGGACATCATATAATTCACGGTAATATGCTTCCCTACATCCCGAATAAAATCAAGAAAGCTGAAATTTTTCATCCAGTCGTAGTTGTTCACCAAAATCGCCGCATTTTTTTGATCGCTTTCAAAATCCAGAAATTTAGAAAGCTGTGCTTTTAACGCTTTTTGGTTATGAAGCAACGTTTCCTCATCAAGCAAATTGCGCTCTGCCGATTTTCCCGATGGATCCCCTATCATTCCGGTAGCACCGCCCAATAACGCATAAGGTTTATGTCCACAAAGCTGAAAATGCCGCAGCATCATAACTCCAACCAAATGCCCGATATGGAGGGAGTCCGCCGTAGGATCTATCCCCACGTAGGCAGCCCGCATTTCTTCCAGTAAATGTTCTTCAGTTCCCGGCATCACATCGTGTAACATTCCGCGCCAGGTAATCTCTTCAACAAAATTTTTATTCATGATTGAAATTTTCTTCTAAAACAGCTGTAAAGATACCAAACCCAATGATTTTTCCTAAGTTGAAATGGCTATATTTACCCTATGATTTTAGTTACCGGGGGAACAGGTTTGGTAGGCTCTCATTTATTGCTTGATTTACTGAAAACAGGCAATAAAGTACGGGCCATTTATAGAGAAAGCAGCAACTTACGTGCTGTAAAAAGGGTATTCTCTTATTATTTATCTTCTGAAGAAACCGATCTTTATTTCAACAGGATTGATTGGCAGGAAGCCGACCTCAATGATATTTGCACCCTAACCAAAGCTTTTAAAGGAATTACTTCTGTTTATCATAGTGCCGCTATGATCTCTTTTGACCCTTCAGATGAAAAAGCACTGCGAAAGATTAACATTGAAGGAACCGCTAATATTGTGAATTTGTGTGTTTCCTTGGGAATTAAGAAACTTTGTTTTATAAGTTCTATTGCCACCATGGACCTAACTCCGGGAGAAGAAGAGATCTCTGAAAATTTCACCTGGCACCAGGAACAAGATCACAGCGATTATGCCATTTCGAAACACGGAGCTGAAATTGAAGTCTGGAGAGGTTCTCAGGAAGGAGTTCCTGTTGTCATTCTTAATCCAGGAATAATAATTGGGCCGGGGTTTTGGGATTCCGGAACCGGACAAATCTTTAAACGAATAGACGCCGGTTTAAACTATCATTTCCCAAAAACCACAGGATTTGTAGGGGTGCAGGACGTGGCGAGGGCAGCTATATGCGCGATGGAATCCAGCACAAAAAATGAACAATATATTGTCGTAGCAGAAAACCTGAAATTTAAAAGAGTTCTGGAAATGATTGCAGAAAGCATTGATAAACCTGCGCCAAAACAACCACTGAAACCATGGATGGTTTTTATTGGATGGATCTACCAATCTATTGCAGGGATGCTATTCGGAAAAAAGCGGCAAATTGCAAAAAAAGATATAAAAGCATTATTCGCACATACTTTTTATAGCAACCAGAAGCTTGTTTCAGCGTTTAATTTTAAATTCACTCCCATTCAGGACGTGATCCACCAAACAGGAAAAATCTTTAGGGGGCAAAAATAAGAAAGATCCTAATTCCCCCTTATTGGAATACTGTCTATAATAAGGCTGTCAAGAATTGGTCTTTTTAATGCCTTCTTAATTAGCAAGGTATCAGATTTAGATCCGGAAATAGAATCGGCAAGTTTTATAGAATCTTTAATACGTGTTTCCTCTTCCTGCAGCTTCTCAAAATCAACCTGCATCTTTTCGAGATTTACCTTTACCCGACCATAAATGCTTTCCAGCCTATCATAATTCTTTGCGTAATATTCATTGCTTTGTGCCAGCTGAAGACTATCAATTCCATGTTTTTCGTACAGGTATTCATCAGGCTTTAAACCGGTTTCTTCCAGAATCCTTTTATTATAATTTCTGGCAGAGTTTAGAATGGAAAGATCGGTAAGGATCTCTGCCATTTTCGCTTCAGAAATTAAATTTTCCGGCGTTTTTACTTCTTCCACATTTTGACATGAAATCAACAACAGGGCTAAAACAAAAATCCGGTAAGGCTTCATGCTATTTTCGGTCAAAGGTTAATTGCTCGGCCACATTTGCAAATGGTGGAAACTTAAAATTGTTGTAAACCAAATTACCATTGACGAAAGTATGAGTGATCCTCGACTTAAATGTAACCCCATCAAAAGGAGACCAACCGCATTTGTAAACGATGTTGCTTGGTTGTACTGCCCAGGGAGAGTTCAGGTCTATTAAAACAAGATCGGCCTTGTAGCCTTCACGAATAAATCCACGTTTTTCAATTTGATACAAGATCGCAGGATTATGGCACATTTTCTCTACAATTTTCTCCAGACTTATCTTTTCCTGATGATGTAATTGAAGCATTGCAGGAAGTGCATGTTGCACAAGAGGTCCACCACTTGGAGCCTTGGTATACACATTTTTCTTTTCTTCCTTGGTATGCGGGGCATGATCTGTTGCCACAACATCAATATAATTGTCCAACAGACCCTGCAACAAAGCGTCCTGATCTTTTTTGGTTTTTATGGAAGGATTCCATTTTATAAAGGTTCCTTTTTTCTGATAATCGGAGTCATTGAACCATAGGTGATGCACACAAAC